>NZ_JAAKEA010000002.1:0-185711 GCF_011038935.1 Adlercreutzia sp. ZJ138
ACTACTTCGACCACAGGCTAACCAATGCCGTGTTAGAGGGTATGAACTCAATCATCCAATCGGCCAAAAGACAGGCCCGCGGGTTCAGCAACCTGGAGTACTTCAAGACCATCATCTACCTGAACCTGGGAAAACTACACTTCCCACAGCTGGCACCCTGTGCTACCCACTAAAAACCGCGAAGGGCCAAAAACTTTAACCGAGAATCCCTATGTCACCTTTTATTTCTACGGTTTATTCACCCACACAAACTCCCGAAGAGCCCCTTGTTGAGAGATTCGACGTGGCGGGAGCTGCGTCTTGCGCCTGCATATGATCTTATTTGCACGTCGCGCTATAGCGGTTTGTCTAGACGGATGGCTATGTCTATTGATGGAACCTATGCGCTTGAAGATGTTACTGCAGGGTCATTCGAGAATATGGCAAAGTCGATGAAACTTCCCTGTGGTCGTGCTATGACGAGGCTCGAAGAACTTGCGGGATCTGTTGAAGGTGCAATAGAGCAATCGCTTACCCAATTGGAGGACGGCGGAGTGAACTGCGCTGAGCTTGGTGAAATGATTCTTGATGAAGTGCGCAACAATATCGCCAGGCTGTAAAAGTTAGCATCGAGTTTTGGAAGTCACACAACAAGCAGTTTGCACAAGATTACCAATTTGCACTGTTGCGCGATGCGGCTCGATGTGGCACAATGTGCAACTGTTGCTTCGGCAATGAACGAAACCGGTCGCTTGGCGCAGCGGGAGCGCAACTGCCTTACAAGCAGTGGGTCGCAGGTTCAAATCCTGCAGCGACCACCATGAACAATGTGCGGCCCCTTGGATGTTCACCCAACGGGCCGCTTGCGTTCGTCCTTTAAAAGAAATACGCTGCCTTTGTCCTGTCCCAAAATACGAACGTTCTCCTACAGCCGAAGTAAAAATCAGACCTGTAATCAACCGTAGTCCCCTCGCCGCAAACGAAAGCAATGCTGAAGTTCTCGCTTCCGTTACAGACGTCCAAAAATGTAGAAGCTTTGTTGCCGAATGAGTTTTCTGTCTTCGATTGAAGACTCGTGCTACTATCCGTATCGAAGCACGGCGGAGGCTCTCCCTCCCTCCCCATTCGCCTCCGTATCGTGCAATAAGGCCAAGCGATTCATCCCCGCTTGGCCTTATTTTTCTCACCAGATAAAGCAGAAACAATACGCAGCGCGCTCGACAATAACCACGGAAAGGACCAGCCCATGAAACGACTGTCCCATATCGCCCTGGCATGCGTCATCGCCTGCGCCATCGTCGTTGGCGGATCGAACGCCTGGGTTATCGGATCCACGAAATCGAGTATCCTCACCCACGAGGAGGCTATTGCCCGCGTACAATCGGAAAACGCCGCCGACGCCATCGTGGTGCTTGGCGCAGGACTGCGCGCCGACGCAACGCCTTCGAGTATCTTGCGCGACCGCCTTGACGACGGTATCGCACTGTATTTTGCCGGCCTTGCGCCGAAGCTTATCATGAGTGGTGACAACGCAACCGTCTCGCACAACGAAGTTGCCGCAATGAAAGCATACGCTATCGAGAAAGGCGTGCCATCCGAGGACATATTCTGCGACCACGCAGGCTTTTCCACCTACGACAGCATGTATCGCGCACAAAACATCTTCGGCGCGAGCAGCATCGTAGTTGCCACACAGTCATACCACCTACCCCGCGCGCTCGCCGTGGCACAAACCCTCGGAATGGAAGCTGTGGGTGTACCAAGCGACTACGAAAACTACGGTGCGCAACTCTGGTATGACGTGCGCGAAATTCCAGCACGAACGAAAGACCTGTTCAAAGCCATTATGAGGACACCTTCGACCGTAGGCGGCGAAATGATCAGTCTAAATCAGTCGGGCAATGTTACCAACTAACTGAAACACAGGGGGCAAACACTGAGTAATTGCAGCTTCGTTAGCACAGCGACCTTCCGGTGAAGCGCACCGAAGTGGCGGGAAGCACTAATTAACTCCGGCCTCGCCAGCACAGAACAAGACCTCCAACAGTCAGTGCTTCGCTCGTTGCTGTTAGTTGCCGCCCGCAACATCACCGTTTTCTGAAGTGTCCGGCATCCGCCAGAGCAGCACGAAGCCCAAGATGAACAGGATCACCAACGACAGCACGCCTGCGCTCGAATTGCCCGTGATCTGCGTAAACACGCTTACTAAGAACGTCCCCATAACAGCTGCATACTTGCCGAAAATATCGAAGAAGCCGTAGTACTCATTGGCGTGCTCCTTCGGAATAAGCTTGCCGAATTCGCTGCGGGAAAGCGCCTGGACGCCGCCTTGGAACATGCCCACACAAAACGCCAGCACCCAAAACTCGACGGCAGTACGCAGGAAGAACGCCGCGAATAGTGTGATACCCGCATACGCCGCAACCGCCACCATCAGCATGCGACGACACCCGAAACGCTTCGACAAGCGCCCGTATGCGATAGCCGAGGGAAACGCGACGAATTGCGTCATCAGCAGCGCCAGCACCAGCTGCGTCGAATCGATGCCCAAATCGGTACCGTAGCTCGTAGACATCTTAATGATGGTGTGCACGCCGTCGATGTAGAAGAAAAACGCGAGCATGAACAGGCGCAACTTTCGGTCGCGCGCAATGTTTCGACACGTACGCAACAGACCAGAGAACGTGTCGCGCACCAGGTTTGGCGTGCGCTCTTTGTAGTGGGTCTGATGCACGTTGCGGCACAGCGGAATACTAAACGCAACCCACCACGCAGCCGTCAGTACAAAAGCAATCTTCATGCCCAACGCGGTGTCGATACCAATCGCGCCACCACCGAGCACAATAGCCAAGCTAGCGATGAACGGAATGCACGAACCAATGTAGCCCCACGCATAGCCATGCGATGACACCTCGTCGAAGCGATCTTCGGTGGTAGCGTCAACCAGAAACGCATCGTAGAACACCATTGATCCATTCAGCATAACCGATGACACTACGTACACGATCAGAAACGGCAACGCCGCCTGCGGCAACCCCAACGCCGCACAGGCAACTGCACCCGTTCCGATGGTTCCCACTAAAAACTTCTTCTTGTTGCCGCGCAGGTCGGCCAAACTTCCCAGAATCGGCATGAGGAGCGCCAAAATAAGCGAGGCCACCGTTTCGGCATAGCCCCACGCCACCACCACCGACGAGCCCTCTTCTGCAAGCGATGCAAAGTAGATGGGAATGAGCGCCGTCGACAACATAACAAACGCCGAATTTCCCACGTCATAGAGGATCCAGCTTTTCTCCTGTTTGGTTAGCTTTCCCTTCACGGAACGTCCTTCCAGACAATCATGTGAAACGTACGTAGCAAAATTATGTGCTCTGGTTTCGCATTGTATAGTATGCGGAACAGTGCGACAGGTTAATTGTTAGTTAACTTCACGTAATATCATCACTATTCTGACCAGGTGTTTTATAGTTCATGAATGTAAAATATCCTAACTTATCCTAAGTTGCTTGAACTTTGCGAGGGAAGCCTGATTTTGCGTACGCCTTCGCGAGGGCTTCGGCGAGCTTTTCTGGCGATGGTTTTAAGTAGTGTGTGCCGGTTACTCCGGGAAGCTTATGACCCATTAAAAGCTCCAAAGTGTCGTAGTCGATACCCCAATCGTATTGCGCGAAAGTTCGCCATGATTTGCGTAGGTTGGCGAAGGGAATGTCGGATGCTAAGGTGCAAGATTCCCACAAGCGATTAAGCGCATGCGTGTTCAGCGGGAGCCCGTCGCCACGGTCGGCAAGCCACTCGCGCCCGTCGGATATAAGGGCGCACGCTATCTCATGAAGCCGTGTGCTTACGGGTCGTTTCACCGCCATACCCGCTTTCGTGGGCAGGGGTGTTTGCTGTTCCTCGCACAGGGTTGCCGCCCATATGCGCGGGGACTCTTTGTATCTGAACCATCTTTAAGCAAGTATCGCTTTCTTGGGGCGTCCCGCCTTAGGGGATTCGGCCTTGCGGGCTTCCACGCTGTGGCGAGTTATCCAGGTGCGGCCTTCATAGTCGAAGGTTTCCAACAATCCTGCCTTCACCATCTGAGATACACGCCCAGGCGTTATACCAAGCTCTCGTGCCGCCGCAGCAGATGTCATGCGTGGTACTGTGTCCTTGCCAGCATTAACGGCTACTACCAGGTTTTGACCGCCGTGTTCCGGCTTGTTTCCGAATGTTGGTTCGGGGAATACTTGGTCATGCATTGCCCGGTGCTCCATTTCTGCTTGGAGCCAGTCGGCAGTCGTCTCACACACTTCGCGAAAGTTTGCACCCTGGGTGCCACCATCCATGTCATAAGGGAAGGCAAGAAACAACCCATCATCTTCAAAGACTTCAAACTCGTATACGTAAAGCATCTCTATGCTCCTTTCATATCGCTGTGAGGGGCTATTTGAGACCTGCTTGCTTCTTCATTTCATCGAAGAGATTATTGCTGATTTCCTTGTGTCTTCCGAGCGTTGTCCATCTTCCATCTGGGTGAACCAGCTTGTCGTGGTTGGTGCCGCCCTCATTGATGAACCCATGCTCTTTAAAGAACAGCTCATCCTGCCTTCTTTTGACCACCTGTTTTCCTCTCATTATATACGTTAATCCTAAACATTTATTTATAATTTATCAAGCTCGCACTAAGCTAATAATTAGCAGTATCGCTTTCTTGGGGCGTCAGAATGTCACTGCTCCAAAACAATAAAGCAATGCGGACACGTCCTCGCTGTGTTTGAGTACCAGTCAGAATGTCACTGCTCCAAAACGCCTGAGCGTAGTTTCCATCAGTCGCCATTGTTTGAGTACCAGTCAGAATGTCACTGCTCCAAAACGCCTGTCCGGTAGATACTGGCAGATTGCGCAGTTTGATTACCAGTCAGAATGTCACTGCTCCAAAACTGTCCAATGACTGTAGTGCTATACGAGGTCTCATGGCTACACGGCGTATCACTACCTTCGATACCACCTTGCGCGATGGCGAGCAGTGTGAGGGGGTCAATTTGTCGCTCGGGGACAAGCTGGCTATTGTGCGACGGCTCGATGAATTCGGCATCGACATTATCGAAGGTGGCTTTCCTGCCTCGAACCCCAAGGATGTGGCGTTCTTTCAGGAAGTGGCTGCTATGGGGCTTACCCATGCGCGTATTGCTGCTTTTGGCTCCACCTGTAAAAAGGGAGTGGCAGCCACTGACGATCTTGAATTGGCCGATTTGCTGGTTTGCGAGGCACCGGTGGTAACTATCGTCGGGAAAACGTGGGATGCTCAGGTGGAGCGCGCTTTGCAGACCACGCTCGATGAGAATCTGCGTATGATTGCCGATTCGGTGGCGTTTCTTGCAGCCGCCGGGCGACAGGTGGTGTTCGATGCTGAACACTTCTTCGACGGTTATCGGGCGAACCCTTCCTATGCCTTGGCTTGCATTGGCGCGGCTGTAAACGCTGGTGCTGCTTCTATCGATCTGCGTGAAACCAACGGCGGGCGCCTTCCTTTTGAGGTTGAGGAAATTACTGCAGCAGTCGTAGCGGCATTTCCCCAGGCCAGCTTTGGTATCCATTGTCATAACGATTCGGGTTGTGCGGTAGCCAACACGCTAGCGGCCGTGCGCGCCGGAGCCACCCAGGTGCAGGGCACAGTGAACGGTATCGGCGAGCGCGTGGGCAACACCGATCTGCTCACGGTTATCGCCGACTTGGAGCTGAAGATGGGCGCGGAATGCGTGGGCGCGCACAACCTCGCGCAGCTCACCAGTGTGGCCCACTACGTGGCGGAGCTCTGCAACCTGTCGATGCCGGCGCATCACCCCTACACGGGCGCGAGCGCCTTCGCCCACAAGGGCGGCTTGCACGCCAGCGCCATCGCGCGGTTCCCCGAGGCTTACGAGCACGTGAGCCCGGCGGCCGTGGGCAACGGCACCCGTATGCTGGTGAGCGAACTGGCCGGCAAGGCATCGCTTCTGCAGAAGGCCGCCAGCCTCGGATTCGACCTGGAGGAGACCGGAGCCGATGTGCAGGCGGTGCTCGACGACATCAAGGCCCGGGAGGCGGCGGGCTTCACCTACGAGGTGCGCCTCCTGGATGAGAGTCAGGGCACCGACGCCATCACTCGCGTCACCATCACCACCACCGACGGCACCCACACTTGGGGTAGCGTCGGCGTTTCCGAAAACGTTATCGAAGCTTCGTGGAACGCGCTCGTGGACGCGCTGGAGTACGGGCTGTATCTGGCTGCGAGGTGGCTTGAGTCCGTCTACCGGCCGTTCAAGCGCGAACAGCGCCTATAAAGTGCCAATTCTGCAACTAAAGTATGAGAAGTTCTCGTGTCAGGCGGGGAAAATGAGCGCGTACCTGCATTGTTCGGGCGAAAGGCGCGCATATGAGCGAGAGCGAGAATGAAAACGGAATAATCATCCCCCCTGCGGTCTCGGGCCTCATCGAGAGCCTGGCGAAGTACCTGGATGGCCGCTCGCACGACGGCGCTACGGTGGTGGGCATTTCCCGCGAGGTGCTGGCCCCGGCCCAGCCCCAGACGGGCACGGCCGGGCGCCCCGAGCCGTTCTCCCTCGTCAAGGGTGCTCTTGAGCGAATGGGTGACGACAGCTTTGCCGTACTGGCCCTTCCTACTTATGCGCTGGTGAGCAGCCACGTCGAGGAGTTCCCCATTCGGCGAGATCTCATCCAGGAAGGTCGGGTGTATGCGGTTATGGCGCTGCCCGGGCGCCTGTTCGACAACACCTCGGCAGTGGCGCATCTTCTTGTCATTGGGCCAGCTAGGCCCAATGACCGCGCGAAGGCGACGTTGTTCGTCGATGCCCAGGAGCTGGGATGCGACGTGAACGGTTCGTTGAAGCGTACGCTCCCAGCGGAGGTGGCGAACCGTATATTTGCCGCATTCAAGCAGTTCATGGAACAAGGGCGCGAGCGCCAGATGCGCTTCAGCCTTACCGCTAACGTCGATGGCATAGAGGACAGGAAGTTCGACCTTCTGCCGTCGCGGTTCGTCTTCGCTCCCGAGAAACTGCGCGAGGCCGATGGCGAGCCTTTGAAGAGGGGAGTCGCCGAGCTGCTCGACGAGCTGCAGCGCCAGACGAAGGCCATCAATGACCACGAGAAGGCGTTGGTGAGCCGCATTCGGGAGGTGCTATCATGAGCACCTCTCAGAGAAAGCTCCTCGATGTCGTGGAGGTGCGTAACGACCGCCGCTATGACCTTCCCCGGGATCGCGCGCAGCTCGGCGCGGGCCGTTACACCTATATCGATCGCGTGCGCGGGGCGGTGCCAGTCGACGACTACAGTTTCTGCGGCGACGCCATCCTTCTCGGCACATCCTATGATGTGAAGAACGACCATGGCGGGTTCAACGCGCGAGCCATATCGGGAAAGATCCTGGTCAGTGAGGATTACTTCCTGATCGTTCCCCGCGATCTTTCGAACTTGTCCTATATCACCTGGGCGCTCAGGTTCCTTGAGGCGGAGGGCTATCTGCTGTTCAACCCCGTTATCGACCTTATCGACGAATCCACGCTGGAGGAAATCGAGCTCCCTTGGCCCTCCGAGACAGTGCGGACGGCATTTTGCGAGGCCTCCGTTGGCCTGGAGCGTCTGACCGAGCTTATCGAGGGGAAAATCGCGCTCCTTTTCGAATTGGGCGATGCGCTGTTCTCTGAAATGACGAGCGGTGGCGTGCTGACGACAACGACCTTGGGCGAGGCGGCGTCCCTTCGCTATGGCGAGCCGATTGGAGTCGTCGAGTCGAATATCGTTGCAGGCTACCCGTTCTTCACAGCCTCGGATGCCGTGGGAAAGGTGGACGGGTACTGCGTTGAGGGACCGGCTCTCATAGTGCGGAAAAAGGGGAGGAACCTGGAGTTCGGCTGGACGAATGCGCCGTCATGGTTGCTTCCTCAACTGGCGGCGGTACTGCCGGGCGGCTCTCTGGGACCCGCTACGCTCTTCTTCGCTTTGCGGCACGGCTCCGTGGGCGCGCGCAGGGATTGGTTCGTTCTCGAAGAAGGCTGCCCGACGCGGCTGCTGGAGGAGGCCGCCGTGACGGTGCCCGATTTTGCGACTGCCAAGGCCTTTGAGAGGATCGGCCAAGATGTGCTCGCAGAGGTGTCGCTGCTCAAGCGTCACCGCGATCGGCTGGCGCTGCTCTACGCTCCGCTGCTCAAAATTGTCGCGGCCGACTAGGGAATGAGCCCCATCTGACGGGCGACGAACACCGCATCGGTGCGGTTCTTCGCCTCCAGTTTCTGGAAGGCGTTGTATAGATGAGACTTGATGGTCAGCTGCGAGAGCCCCAACTCATCGGCGATCTGCTGGTTTGAAAGTCCCGTGGCCACCAGTTTCAGCAACTCGGTTTCCCGCTTCGTGAGGATGCGGAACTTCGGGTCGGAGCGTTTGGCCTGAACGGGCTTGCCGAAGGGGCCGCTCGCGCGGAACGACCGGACGGCGTTTGCGAATTCCTTCGGCGCGCCCGACTCGTCGATGGCCTCCTTGAGGTCAAGCCCCATCGCAACGGGGCTCACCGGTGAGAAGAGGTCGAGACGCCCCACTTTCGATGCCCATTCGACGACGAGGGCGCGATAGGTCGCGGCATCGTCTGAACCTTGGGCCGAGGCGCCCCAGGCGAGCAACAGGGCATAGTCGATGCTCTGGTCGACGAGCCCGCGCGCCCGGCTCGTTTCCAGGGCGCGTTCGAAATAACGGCGCGCCTGCTCGGCGTTATGCGCGTTGAGCGAGTTGAGCCGTCGTGCGGCGCGCATCATCTCGATGAGCTGGGCGGTTGAGGAGGCCAAACTCAAATTGCTCGGCTGGGCCACATCCCAGCAAGGGTCGAAGGCGAGCTCGATATCGGGTGCATCTGCCGGCTCGGCCTCGCCGATGGCATCGGAAAACGCGAGCACTTCCCGAGCAAGATCGCCGAAGGGCGAAATACGACCGAGGGTGCGCACTTCCTCGCGCGCGGCCTCCCTGTCGTCTAGGAGGAAGTACACGCGCAACCGCTCCATGACGGCCAGAAGGCGCCCGTAGGTGCGCGGCCGGATGGTGTCCAGTTGCCCTAAGATATCCCTCGCCTCGGTAAGACGGCCCTCGCGTAGGGCGATGCGCGCTTTCAGCAAGGAGATGACATCGTAGCTCTCATCGCGGATGCCCGCTTCAGCCGATGCCGAATCTCCCAGCACCGTGGCGTCCGCGTAACGTCCCGACTTGATGAGCAAGGTCATTTTCGCTGCGGCGATGGAGTTGTCGATGGTCTTCGACTCGTAGGGCCGCGCCGCCACAGCCGCCGCCTCCAGATATCCGAAGGCTCCGCTCAAATCGTCGTCGCAAAGTCGCAGGTAGGAGAACATTTGAAACAGGCGGCACCGGTAGGGGGTGCCCGCCGGCACGGCCTCGGCGCATTCTCGCAGAAACAGCTTGTCGTCGGCGAGCTTTTTCGCGTGTCCGGTGGCAATATCGTAGGCGAGGGTGATAAGCGCATCGCCCAAGACAAGGCTACCTTCTCGTCCTCTTGATTCCCCGTCTTCGGTGCGCCAAAAGCGCCTGAGCAGCGAATCGACATCATCTCGACGGGAGGGGAGGTCTTCGAGCATGAGGTGGAGGGCATAGCTCTGGTAGATGGAGGGTCGCTTAGCCATGAACGATTCGGGAATGCTGGCGAACCAGCGATCGATATCGAAAGTCTTCTCGTAGGGCAGTCTCGGTGAAAGCGCGATGCACGTTTCCTCAAGGCATTCGGCGGCGAAGGCGTTGTCGCCGGTGAGCAGCGCGTGCTCGATGGCGTGGTGCCAATAGCCGTTGTCGCGCAGCCAGTCCGCCGCCCGCCTCTGCGCCTCGGTGAGCGCCGCTGGAGTAAGATAGCTGCCCTGCATGCGAATGATTTCCTCACGGAACAAGGCATGGAGCCGGTACCAGCGCTCCCCGTCGCCCATGGCGATGGGGCTGATGAACGCATTGGTCTCGACAAGGCGGGCGAGCGCTTCTTCCGTAACACCCAAGGTGAGGTCTTCCGGCGGCGCCGCCGTTGCCACGAGCGAGGCGCAGAACGTCTCGAACAGCGAGGCGTATATCAGAAAGCGCATCGTCCTCTCGTCGAGCGAGGCCAGGTAGGTCTTGAGCAGGTGCCCGATACCGGCGTTGGTCGACGAGCTGCGGACGCCGAGGCGGGCCTCGCCGTCGACCTGCGCGCCGGAAAGCAGCTCGAGGCGGACGGCGATGGGCCAGCCCTCGGTGCGTTGTACCAGGTCGGTAACGCTGTCGCCCGGCGCTTGAAGCGGCTGGCGGGCGAGCATCTCCTCTATCTCGCCATCGCTGAGGCGCAAATCTATTTGATCGACGAGCGCGACGGTCCCGTTGCTTTGAAGTCCGATGTCGAAGATAGGCGGCAGCGTGCGCCCGATGAGCACCAAATGGAAGTTCTCCGGGGCGTTTCGCATGAGAATATCGAGAAGCTCCCAAATACGCGGGTTGTCGATGTGCTGGAAGTCATCGAGGCAGAGGGCGACGGGGCACCCGTAGCGGCGCAGGGCGTCGATGAGCGTGGCCGAGAGGATGCGCGGATCGTCGGGGTCGTAGAGTGCGACGAGATCGACGCCTTTGAGAATACGCTGATCGGCCTGATCGATGGAAGCCTGGAGGTAGGCGAGGAAGGAGCCCGCGTTGTTGTCGTAGGCGTCCAACGACAACCACGGCGTGAGGAAGCGCTTCGAAAGCTTCGACTGAGCCCATTCCGCTACGGCACTGGTCTTGCCGTAGCCAGGGGGCGCCGAGATGACGATTGCGGTTCCGGGATGCATGAGAAATCCGTTGATGCGCGTGATGACCCGCGTGCGGGAAATGAGTCCTGCGATTGCCGTCGGTGGCCTGAGCTTCGAGGCCAAAAGGCCGTTTGCCATTACGATTCTTCCTCCTCCTGATCAACTTTGCCCAGCTTAGCACGAATTGCTACCACCTTTCTGCTACTTAAGTTGCAACCTTCTCCAACTTCTCCTCCGTAGAATCTCCATAGTACGGGTAAAGGCAGAGGAAAACCAGGAGATGATCGCGATGAGCGAGACAAGGAACCAGAAGGAGGAAAGATGAAGTCCAATCATGAAAGCAGCGGGATTTCCCGTCGCACCTTTCTCGGAAGCGCTCTGACGCTTTCCGCCACGGCCGGACTGCTCGGCGCCAATGCGGCGACGGCATTCGCGGCGGACGGAGAAGCCGGAGCCGAAGAAGCCGCGGCTGCCGAGGATACCCGCCGCGCACTGGTGAGCGACCCGCAGTACTCGTTCGAGTACATTCCGGATCCCATCGACGAGAGCCTGATTACCAACACAATCGATTGCGATGTGGTGGTCGTGGGCGCCGGCGTGTCGGGCATGGCAGGTATCATGTACGCCGCCGACCAGGGTCTGAACGTCCAGGTGGTCGAGAAGGGCCCCCATCACGGCGTGAAGCGCATGTGCATTGCCGGCATCAATGCCTCCCAGGCGGCCGAGGACGGCTGCCCGGTGATCGATCCGAAGCAGTTTTCCCGCGAGTTCTTCATGTATGCGGGCGGCTTCCAGAGCAAGCTTCCGCTCGTGTCGCGCTATGCGAAGGACTCGGGCAAGTGGGTCGATTGGGTGCGCGAGAAGATCAAGCCCTACGGCTACACCTTCGTGACCCCCGGCAACGCCCGCTTCGATGACGGCGGCATCTGGCCCCGCTACGACACGGCCTACTACTTTCAGGGCCCCGATGGCAACAGCTACTTCACTGGCGACGCTCCCGACTGGATGGAGCTCTTCTACGAGATTGCCTCTGACGACGGCGCCCAGTTCCACTTCAACGAGCCGGCCGTGCGCCTCGAGCGCGAGGGCGATATGGAAGGCGCCTGCACCTCGGTCATCACCGAGAACCTGGTGACGGGCGAGTACACCCGCTACCGCGCCTCCAAGGGCATCCTGCTGTGCGCCGGCGACTTCTTCAACGACAAGGAGCTTCTGCACAAGTACGCCCGCTATCTGGAGCGCTGCACCTATTCCATCTGCGAGCCGAACAATACGGGCGACATGTGTAAGGCGGCCATGTGGATCGGCGCCGCCATGGACGATGTGAGCGCCGGCGATATCTTCGTGTTCGCGTCCACCGAGTACAAGTACCATGAGGCCCGTCCTGCTCCCGGCGATACCGAGTTCTCCCCGCTGCACAGCAGCACCGCCCGCGCCGGCCATTGGTGCCCGGCCGTGGCCTGCTGGCCCGTGCTGTGGGTCGATGATTCCGGCCAGCGCTTCACTGACGAGTCCATTCGCAACTTCCAGATGTGCGGCGGTCCGACCATCCTCACGACGCCCACCGGCAAGGTCTGGTCCATTTGGGACAGCGCTTGGGAGTCGAAGTTCCCCGAGGGCTGGCAGGATACGCCCGGCCTGAAGTTCCTGTCCGCCGGCAGTCTTTCCACGCCTGCCCAGGTGGAGAAGGAGGTCGAGCTCGGCATCATCAAGAAGTTCGATACCATCGAAGAGCTCGCTGCCGGCTGTGGCTTCGACCCGGAAATAGCGAAAGCCACCATCGAGCGCTACAACCACTTGGCCGAGATGGGCGAGGATCTCGACTGCTTCAAGGATGCCTCGTGGCTGTTCGCCATCGACACGCCGCCGTACTACGCGGCCCAGTGGGGTGCCTCCATCACGTCGACGCGCTGCGGTCTGAAGACCGACGAGCATTCCCGCGTGTACGACACGAACGGCAAGATCATCCCGAACCTGTACGCGGCGGGCAACCAGGGCGGCAACTTCTACGGTCCGTCCTACCCCGGAACGTTCGGCGGCACGGGTATCGGCCACGGCGGTTTCTACTCCTGGACGGCTATCCGCGACATGCTGGGCGAGGACATCATTTACCGCTGGGACGAAGACGCCCGCAACCTTATTGGTCAGTAATAGGAGGTGCAGATAATGATTCGCAACAAGATTCTGACAGCCTGCATTGTCGTTTCGGCATGCGTGACTATGATGGGCCTGGGTGCGTGCAGCACCCCTATGGCCACGACGGGCGAGGGATCCGACGAGGGCGGCGCTGTGGAGCAGGTGGAGTACACCGACGACTCCCTGATAGCGAAGCACATGGCCTTCAATCAAGACCTCACCGCCCTGGTGGAGAAGCCTTCTCCCACGTCCTGCACGCAGGACACCATGTGCCATGGCGGCAGCTGGGACAAGGTGGTCGAGGATACCGAGAACTACTACAACGGCGAGAATTTCAGCGTGGTGGCCAACCCCCATGCGGCCCACGCGACCAACGGCTTCGAATGCGAGGATTGCCACTCGCTGACCGGCACGTCGGTGGCCCGCTGCAATTCCTGTCATGAGTTCAAGGTGCCCGATGGCTGGATCGTGCCCGACTTCGTGACGTCGCTGTGGCTCGATGACGAGCCGCCCTACACGGGCGACGGCGTGCAGCCGCGTGCCGAGTAGAGCCTTACCGCGCGGCCGTCGATCGCATGTCGCCGACGGCCGCGCCCCTTCTTTTTCCCTCCCTCGGATGCCCCGGTTTGCCGGGGCATCTTTGTTACTCGATAGGCAGGTTCGCACCGCGGCTGTTGATGACTTCCTCGGTGTGCTGCCGCATCCATTCAAGGGGGTTTTTCTCTTGGCTGAGGAACGTGTGGCGGGCGGCCAGTTCTTCGGTGTAGTCGTGCAGCGGGTACACCGCATGGGCGCCCTCTTCAATGTGGTTTACGAGGGGAATCCAGCGAACGTTCTCGATGCTCACCGCCGCTTCGGGCGTCTGGCGAACGAAATCGCAGGCGAGCATGCCGGCGAGCTCGCTTTCCAGATGGGGCGTCTCGTGGTTGCTCTTCACGTCGCCTAAGCCGTAGGCCACGAGCGTGCGATGACCATCGACGCCTTCCGCCCATTCGACGGGCTGGATGACGTGCGGGTGCGAACCGAGCACGATGTCGGCGCCCAAATCGGCCAGCAGCTGAGCGTAGGCCAGCTGCTCCTCGTTTGGTTCGTCCACCTTCTCGGTGCCCCAGTGCATGGCGACCACCACGACATCGGCCAGCTCGCGGGCGCGGGGGATATCGGCGCGCAAGCGCTCCTCGCTTTTCATATCCTAACTATATCCTAAGTTAACGCTATTAGCGTGTTTTTCGTAACTCTCGAATATGTAGAGCCAGTTCACGGGCTTGTAAAAAGCATATGGGGCAGTTAGAGTTCACTGTTAGTCAAGAACGAGCGGGGTGGCGAAATTAATCAGCGGTTCCCTCGCTGTTGGAACAAAAACGACAAGGAGGGCATAACATGCCAGCGATCATAACCCACGACTTCTTTGGCCGAGATGTATACGACGACCTGTTCCAACTCATTGGCGGCTCGAAGGACGAAGCGGATGCGTTCCTGCTCGGAAACCAAGGGCCCGACCCACTGTTCTACAGTGTCATCACACCTACAGTCGCGCGCTTCCACACACTGGGCACACGCATGCACCTAGATGCGCCTTCCGAACTCATACATGCCTTGAAGGCGTCCATTTTCGAGCTTGACGAGCACGACCGCGCAATCGGTCGAGCCTACGCCTTAGGGTTTATCTGCCATTACTCACTCGACAGCACGATGCACCCATTCGTTTACGCAAGCCAGTTCGCCCTATGCGATGCCGGCGTACACGGACTTTCGCGCGAAGACGGCTCTGAAGTACATGCCATTATCGAAAGCGAGTTCGACGAAATGGTGCTGTTCACCAAACGAGGGCTTACCATTGCGTCTTTTAATCCCTCACGCGAAATCCTGCAGGCAAGCGAACGCGTACTGCGCATCATAAGTGCCATGTATGCCTTCGTTGCGAGCACCACCTATGGCGTGCGCGTGCCTAAGCACTTGTTCTCTATCGCCGTACACGATTTCCGCATCGCGCAGCGTGCGTTCCGCTCGCCTTCCGGCATCAAGCGCAGCATTGTGGGAGCCGCCGAAGAAATTGTTCGCCCGTACTCGTTCTTCCGCGCCATGAGCCATCGCAACGTTGCGCTTTCGCACAGCGCATTCGACAATCACGACCATGCGCCTTGGACGTGCCCATTCACGGGAAGCACCAGCACCGATGGATTTTGGGAATTGTACGATCAGGCCCTTCATGTGGCGAAGCGCAACATTGTCGCATTCGAAAGCCCCTCTTTCAGCGAAGCCGAAGCCCGTGCGCTCACCGGCGAGTTGAACTTCTCGGGTGAACCCGCAGCCGCCTACATCACCAGCGTCGAACCTATCTCCGCGAAGGAGGATGCATGCTCGAGGTAGTGCTTGCCATCCCCTACTGGCTAGAACTCACCGCAACGGTGTTTTGCGCCATCAGCGGTGCCATGGCGGCGGTACGCGCACATTACGACATTTTCGGCGTCGTGTGTCTCGCTATTGTCACGGGGCTTGCCGGCGGCATGATCCGCGACGTGTTCTTACAAAACTACGGCATTTACGCGTTCCAGCAACCCACACTCATCCTCGCCTGTGTGATTATGGGCTTGGTAGTGTTCTACCTGGGCAGGTTGGTCACGTATTTCAATCCTATCACCGACTTCGTCGAGTGCCTGTCAACTGCCCTGTTCGTGGTACTGGGCACAGGAAAAGCGCTGTCGGCCGGGCAAGAGGTGGTGCCTGCCATCATCCTGGGCATGATAACCGCAATCGGCGGCGGTGTTGTGCGTGACATCTGCATGACACGCCCCCCGTCGACGTTTCAAGCAGGCCCACTGTACTCCGTGGCAGCGCTCGTGGGAGCCACGGTGTTTGCGCTCATGAAGCAGAATCACCTGCTCGAACAATACGCCGCCACCTCATGCGTGATTCTGGTCATTGTGCTGCGCTACGCCGCGCTGTATTTCAATTGGAGCACGCAAACCGCCCGCGACCATTCGGGCATCGTAGTACGTGCCATCACGAAGCCGGTAGTTATCGCCGCGCAGAAGGCACGCCCGCCGAAAGGAAAACTCGCCCGCGAAAAGTCGCTAAGCACCTACGGCAAAATCGCGGCGCGCCTGCAGCAGTGGGTCACGCAGTTCGAGGTAGACGAGGTAACCGTTATCCCTAAGAACGCCGAGGGTGACAGTGCGTCAAACAGCAAGAGCCGCTCGATGTCCTGCCCCGATGAAGAAGAATGTATCGAAAGCGACCTGATAAGCGTCGACCGCGGCGAGCTGCGTAGCTTCCTCGAAGAGCTCTACGAGAAGCATCACCAGGTAAACGCCTCAAAACGCTAGGAAACATTGAGCAAGATGGCCTTGATCAGTGTTTCCTAGCGACCTTGCGCCGCACAGTAAAAGGCGGGCGCTTCCATTTGTGAAGCACCCGCCCTCATGGTAACTATCAAAGAGCTTATGTGAGCCTTGAGAGTTTACACGTTGCGCAACATGACGTCTTCCATGATGTTTGACACGTCTTCGCACGCATCGCAGCAACGCTCCATGCGCTCGAAGATCTGCGACCACACATGCACGCGCATTGGCTCATCACGATCCTCAGTGTGCAAGCTGCGGATGACATCGATATAGAGCTGGTCGCCCTCTTCCTCACAGTCGTTCACCTTGATAATAAGCTTCTTGAAGTGCTTCGACTTCTTGAAGTTGCGGAAGTCACCCATAGCCTCTTCAACCGCTTGGCAGCTCTTCTTGATAAGCTTCGCAAAGTCAATCGCATGTTCGTGCATGAAATGAATGTCGTACATGTAGAAGCGCAGGATAACGTCTTCAATAAGGTCAATAACACCGTCGAGGTTGTGAGCAAGCGCGAGAAGATCTTCGCGATCGAACGGCGTGATGAAGTCATTTGCCACACTTCTGCTAACCGCATGATTAATCTCGTCGCCCTGATGCTCGATTTCATGCGCCTTATCTATCACCGATTGCAACTTGTCGGCAGTGGTGAAGTTCTCGATGGCTTCGAGAAGCACCTCGGCCTCTTGAACTGCGAGCTTCGCCTGATGCTCAAATGCGTCGAAGTAGTCAAACCTGTCTTTCTTAGCCATAGCAGCGCCTTTCTCCTTAAAGCCCGCGTTCAAATAACGCGCAACTCAAGTGTAGCGCACTTTGAAACGTAAGAACCGCGTAAGGTGACAATTTGACACACTACTGGGCAAATGCCGCGAACACGCGCTTTCTTTCCACGCCAATGGTGGTGTAGTAGTTATGCCCAGGAAGCACGATGGTATCATCAGGCAGCGCCGCCAACCGCTTCAGCGATACTCGCATGTCATCCATACTGCTATCGTCGAAATCGGTGCGACCGATGGTTCCGTAAAACAGCGTGTCACCCGACAACAGTACCGGCTTCCCTTGCTTGTGTACTCCGAACTGCGGATCGAGATACAAGCAAATACCGCCTTTCGTGTGACCAGGCGTGGCAATAACCTTCCAGGCCATATTACCAATTTGCACAATGTCGCCATGCTCAACCACATGGTCAACCGGGCACGGCTCGGCCTTCACATGGCCCTCAGGAAGGGCAACGTCCCCTGAAATACGCGGCGCATCAACCGCCGAAGCGATGGTTATAGCCCCGGTCTTCTCGCGAAGTTCGCGCGCGGCACCCACGTGATCAGCGTGCCAGTGAGTGAGCACG
This sequence comes from Adlercreutzia sp. ZJ138, assembly GCF_011038935.1. Lineage (NCBI taxonomy): Bacteria > Bacillati > Actinomycetota > Coriobacteriia > Eggerthellales > Eggerthellaceae > Adlercreutzia > Adlercreutzia sp. ZJ138. The sequence goes on from NZ_JAAKEA010000002.1 coordinate 17,580, forward strand.
ATAGCGTCGATGGGCACACCACCCGCTGCTTCAATAATAGCGTCGGCCTGACCACCCGGATCGACCACCATAAGCCCTGCCCCATCGCTTATCTGGTACGTATTTACTTCCAAATAACCCGTGCGCTGATATGCGACGTCAACGCAGGTATTCTCAATCGCGTACTTCCTCGGCATTGCAATCCTTTCCGTTACAAACACTTGGGCGCATCCCGCGCATCGGCGCCTTACTTTGCCTTCTTCGACACACCGGGAACCATGCGGCGTGCGTCAAACACGCCCTCAATCCGGCGCAACTTGTCAAGCACTATCTCGATGCTGTTAATATCCGACACTTGGAACAAAAAGCGCATCTCAACCATGCTGTCGCGATGCGACGTGGTCGAACTCGACAAGACGTTCGCCCCCATGTCGCTGAGTACAACCACCACGTCGCGTAACAGATTCGTGCGATCAAGGCATTCCAAAAACACCTCGACCTTGTACGAGGTATTGCGCGGCAAATCGTTTTCCCACGACACCTCGATGATACGTTCCGGCGAGCGCTTGAGATCAACCGCGTTCGGACAGTCGGCTCGATGCACCGAAACACCGCGACCACGCGTCACGAACCCGAGTATCTCGTCGCCCGGAACAGGATTACAGCACCGACTCAAGCGCACCAGTACGTCATCAACACCACGCACCACAATGCCGTTGTCGGCATGTGTTTCGTGTCGCTTGGGCCGCTTCACGCTAGTGAGCATGGGTGGCATCTTGCCCGTCGACATGGCAGAGTTGGCAATACGTACCTCTTCACCCGACTCTGACCCGCGATCAACCAGAATCTTCAGCAGGCGATTCGCCACAGCCTGAGGGTTCTCACGACCGGTGCCGATGGCTACCAGCATGTCTTCATCGTCTTTGTAGCCCAGCGTATCGGCGACACCTTTAACGGCGCGTGTTGCCTGAGCGTTCGAAATACCCAACCCATGCTTGCGCATTTCACGGACCAGACGGTCGTGTCCTTCCTGCAAATCGTCCGATCGACTCGCTTTACTGAAGAAGGCACGAATCTTATGGCGCGCCGAGGTAGTTTTCACCATATTCAACCAGTTGCGCGATGGAGTGGCGCTTTTCTGCGTGAGAATTTCCACACGATCGCCCAGCTGCAGCTCGTACGACAGCGGCACAATTGAGCCGTTCACCTTCGCACCAACGCAGTGATTTCCCACCTCGGTGTGGATAGCATAGGCGAAATCGATCGGGGTTGACCCCGCGCGCAAGTTCATGACCTCGCCCTTCGGCGTGAACACGAACACTTCGCTCGGTGCCAAGTCGACTTTTAAGTCTTTCAGGAACTCGCGCGAGTCCTGTGTGTCGTCTTGCCAGTCAATCATCTGGCGCAACCACGCAAGCTGCTGATCCATCGCAGCGTCGCGAGAGGCACCCTTTTCCTTGTAGCGCCAGTGAGCCGCCACGCCATACTCGCTGGCGTGATGCATGTCCTCGGTTCTGATCTGCACCTCAAGCGGACGGCCCGCAGGTCCGATAACAGTGGTGTGCAGGCTTTGGTACATATTGAACTTGGGCATAGCAATGTAATCTTTGAAGCGTCCAGGCATGGGATGCCACAGGGTGTGTACCGCGCCGAGCGCCGAATAGCAGTCCTTCACCGTTTTCACGATGATACGCACGGCTATGAGGTCATAGATTTCCGAGAATCCCTTGCCCTTGCGCGTCATCTTCTGGTAGATAGACCACAGATGCTTCGGACGCCCCATAATCTGGGCGTCGATGCTCACCTTGTCCATTTCGCCGCGCAGTACGCCAATAACAAGCGCTAGGTATTCTTCACGCTCGGCACGGCTTTCGGTAACCATGCGCGATATCTGCTTGAACTTGTTGGGCTCAAGGTAGAAAAACGCCAGGTCCTCAAGCTCCCATTTAATGGAGTTGATGCCAAGCCGGTGTGCAATAGGCGCGTAGATTTCCAGCGTCTCGCGGCTCTTGAAGATGCGTCGGTCTTCGCGCAGCGCACCGAGCGTGCGCATGTTGTGCAGACGGTCTGCAAGCTTGATGACGATGACGCGGATGTCTTTGCTCATGGCCACAAACATCTTACGGATGGTCGCCGCCTGCTTATCGGATAGGCTTTCCACCTCAATGCGCGTAATTTTTGTCACGCCGTCAACAAGCTGGGATATCTGGGGGCTGAAGCGCTTCGCTACCAGCTCGCTTGTCACGTCGGTATCTTCAACCGTGTCATGCAGCAGTGCCGCGCACAGCGTTTCGACATCCATGCGCAAATCGGACAAAATGATGGCAACTTCCACCGGATGTGCAATGAAGGGCTCGCCGCTCTTGCGGCATTGACCCTCGTGTGCCTCGGAGGCGAAGCGAAATGCCCGCTCGAGCAGCGCCTCGTCGGCCTCGGACAGATAGATTCTTGTTAAGCGCTGCAATTCGGCGAAACGTTCTTCGGGCGAGCCGTTCGAGGCCAGCCTGGTTTTGACGTCGGTAGCAAACGCCTTTTGCGCAACATGTGCGCGCCCGATCATGTCGTCGTGATGCTCTGCTACGATGCCAGGTGTTGGCTTCACAGCTTGCTTCGCGGCTTCGCCAAGCAGCTCTTCGCGGTCGTTCGATGCGTCCATGCGCGCTCCTTCCTTCGCAGCGCCTATCGTAGCGCACCGGGGGTTTTGCATCCACCCGAATTCTCGTCATCATCGAAGCTGCGTGCATCGTTAGGCATGATCGGTCTCGATATGCGCCCGTGCACGGCATCCCGATCGCTTCTCATAACCCAGTCGCGAAACACATGGAACACTTCGCGCTCATCGAGGCCCTCACGGTAGCGGATGCTGTCAGTGAGCTCGACTTTGTTCTTCGTGTCAATCACGCGGATAGCATGTGCAACGCCGTCAGCGACATGCGTCGTATGGGTTTCAATAAGTCCTAGCTCGCGGAATACCGCAACTCCACACGCCGCCGCAGCCGCACTTACCGGAAATGCGTCGGTACTCGCCGCTGCGGCAAGATCGGCGTTACCCACCGCAAAGGACCCCGCCCCGCACTCGCGCTGCATCGCGCGCAGACGGCGGTACACCTGCGCCATGCAATCGTGATCGGGCGTCATGTCATGTAAGATGCGCTCATTTATGGAGCAGTCCTGCCGGCTAAATAGAAGATGCACGAATGCTGGTTTACCATCGCGACCAGCACGGCCGCTCATCTGATTGAACTCGATCTCGTTGAACGGTAAGTGGTACAGTGCCACGTGCCGAATGTCAGCGATATTCACACCTTCACCAAACGCGCTCGTAGCCACCAGTACCGACAGCGACCCGGTGCGGAACAAATCCTCAATACGCTTGCGCTCAAGGCGCGAGAGCCCCGCGTTGTAGAAACCAATCATCGGTGCCAACTGGGGCACGCGGCGACGAAGAGCGCGCGCCACAGCGACTGAGCGCTCGCGGGAATTTACGAAAATGAGCGTCTTTTGCCCCTGCGCAATGAGGTTCGCTAGGTAGTCGTCGCGGTTTCGGCAGTTGCGCTTGTCGACAACTCGCAGATTCGGGCGATCGGAGAAATCGAACACACGCTCCTTAATGGGAAGCTCACGCATGATAGCGGCCTCTGCCGCATCGTCAGCCGTTGCAGTGAGCGCCAAAACCACGACGTCGCCAAGCTTAGCCACCGACGACCCCAAGTTCGCATACGCACTGCGCTGTCCGGCGCGAGCAAGGGCGATGTGGTGAGCTTCGTCCACTACCACGAAGCGGATGCGACGCGCGGCAGCGAACTCGTCGGCGTGCCAGGCAAGAAACTCCGGTGTAGTCAGCACGACATCGATCGAGCCATCCGCCAGTCCAGCAAAGGAGCGGCGCCGTTCCTCGGGTGTGCTTTCCCCCGTGAGCGTGGCCACGCCAACACCAAACGATTCAAGCGAAGCGCGCAAATGAAATGCCTGATCAGCGATAAGTGCGCGTAGCGGATACACGAACAAACTTGCCTCGCCATCGCGCAATGCACGCGTGGCGGCATGCACCTGGAAGGTGAGCGACTTGCCGCGGCCTGTCGCCATAACAGCAAGCGTAGAGGCATTTTGCCCCAAATGGTCGAGGATGCGCCTTTGTGCGGGATGCAACTTCGCGTCGCCAATAATGGCGTGCACCACGGCGCGCTCCAAACCCTGCGGGTCGGCATCAGCAGTACGCCGCCAAATAGCTCGGCGACGTTCCTGCGCTGATTCGTACGCTTCCACCTCTTCAGGAGTGTGCTGATGATCGGTACACAAGTCGACATCGCTCATGGCGTACAAATCGGCCACGAAATTCAGGTTATCGGGGTCAAGACACGCTTCAAGCGCCACACATGCGCGGGCGGGGGAAAGCGACTGTAGCATGGCCTTCACACTGCGCCGACCACGCCATTCGTCAATTTGCACCTCAAATGCGGCATTCACCACGCTGTCAGTGTGCATAAGCGTGTCGATGTTCGAGCAATGGAACATGATGCCGGAAACCGTTCCTCGACCATCTGACAGCGTACAGGAGAAATGGTTCTTTTCTGCGCCCACGGCCCGACAGTTCGACAGCGTCACGTTACTCGCCAAAAACACCGGCGACTTGCGCTCCTGCCCAAACGGAGCCAGCATGTTCAGCTGCTGTGCACCTTCGAGCGTGAGCTCATCAAGCTCCACGCGAGCATCAATTTCGACAAGTGGGTGGAAATCGTCAGCAGGAAGCGCATCCATGTACGCACACAAGCGCCGCTCAAATTCAGGCAACACGTCGGCTGGCAACGTCACACCCACTGCCGCCTCGTGCCCACCAAAGCGAATACACAGATCAGATACGCTTTCCACTGCCTTGAACAGGTTTACCGTACCCACACTGCGACCGCTGCCACGAGCCTCGCCATCCTCGATCGTAAACAGCAAACACGGCACGCCGTACGCTTTCGACAGGCGACTTGCAACAATGCCCTTAACGCCCTCATGCCAGCCTTCGCCCGCCACCACCAGTGCCCGCTGCCCATGGTAGGTCTTTTCGGCTTCAGCCTTGGCAATTTCCGATAGCTCGGCTTCGATGGCACGGCGCTGATCGTTCACTGCTTCGAGCCGCTCGGCTAAGCGGTGAGCTTCTTCGAAATCATCGGTCATCAGCAGGTCGAGCGCCAATTGCGCGTCGCCCATACGTCCTGCCGCATTCAGGCGCGGCACCACGGAAAAGCTCATGTTGGTTGAGGTTACCTGCTTACCGGCCGCACCGCTCGTTTCCAAAAGCGCCGCGATACATGGGCGCGGATGCGCGTTCATACGAGCCAGACCGTCAGCAACGAGCGCACGGTTCTCGTCACGCATGGGCATGAGATCGGCCACTGTGCCTAACGTGGCGAAGTCGGTAAACTCGCGCCACAGGTGTGGCTGCCCAAAGCGCGCGCCTAACACCTGCACGAGCTTGAGTGCCACGCCAACGCCTGCCAGAATGGCACTGGGGCAATCGTCTCCGATCTTTGGATCGGCAACCGGCACACCAACGGGTACCGACTCGGAGGGTTCGTGGTGGTCGGTAACAGCAAATTTCAAGCCAGCATCCACGATCATGGCGGCTTCCTCCTTGCAGGAGATGCCGCAGTCAACCGTTACAATAAAGTCGGGTCCGAAACTGCACGCGCGCATGATAGACGCTTGCGACAGACCGTAACCCTCTTCGAAACGCCGCGGAATGAACGGCACAGCATCGGCCCCTAAGCAGCGCAGTCCACGCGTAAGTACCGTGGTAGCCGAAATACCGTCAAGGTCGAAATCGCCGAACACCAAAATGCGTTCGCCAGCACGCATGGCGCTCTCAAGCGCGTCGGCAACAGCGGCAAGACCGGGAATACTATACGGATCGAGCCAATCGCGACCGAGCGACGGCGTGAGAAAGCGCTTGGCATCTTCGACGGTGCGAATGCCGCGCGAAGCCATCACACGCGCCACAAACCGGGGAATGCCCAACTCGCGATGAATCAACTGAACGACGGCCGAATCGGCCGACTTAATGCTAAACTGAACCGACATGGTAATCGCGCCTCACATGCTGTAAACGTCATTTGGCCTTATTGTCCCACAACCCTCCCCGCATTTCATCGCGAATTACTCGCCGATTAGGGTACCCTGTAAGCGAACGCGTTTCGCCTTCGCTTTACACCCGCAAAGCAAAGCGAACCTTACGAACAGGAGAATGCCTATGGGAAACTGTCTCGTCGCGCAATCGGGCGGACCAACCGCCGTCATCAATGCCACTTTGGCGGGCGTCATCCGAGCAAACCAGCTCAACCCCATCTACGACCGCGTGTTTGGCGGCATCGGTGGTATCGAAGGCGTGCTGAACGGCGCGCTGTATGACCTGACAAATCTGACCAGCCATGAGCTCGACCTACTCAAACAAACACCCTCATCCACACTGGGAACGTGCCGGTACAAGATGAGACGCGACAACCCTGCCGATTTCGAGCGACTGCTCAATGTCTTAGATGACGCCAACATCGACGCGATGTTCTACATCGGCGGCAACGACTCGATGGACACCGTGGCTGCAATGGCGGAATACTCCATCACCCACGGCTCGGGCAAGCGCTTTATAGGAATACCTAAAACGGTCGACAATGACCTCATGAACGTTGACCACTGCCCCGGATTTGCCAGCGCGGCAAAAGTGGCGAATCAGATCGTGCATGCAACCGCTCTCGATTACGCCGCATATACACGACCTGAAGTGTTCGTACTAGAAACCATGGGACGCGACGCCGGCTGGCTAGCGGCGAGTTGTTGCGTCACTGGCGACGTTGACCTGGTAGTGCTGCCCGAAGTTGATTTCGACCGCGACTCGTTCCTTGACCAGGTAAAAGCATGTATGGAAGCAAAAGGCGAATGCTACATCGTGGTGTCTGAAGGAGCGCATTACGCAGATGGAACGTATGTTTCTGCAGGCAAAAGCGAAGATGACGGCTTCTCGCATGCGGTGCTCGGGGGCGCTGGAGCCGTTATCAAGCAGATGATTATCGACGCGCACATCGCGCCACGCGGCTTGGTTCAGGATCTGTCACGCGCCGCGCGGTCGAGCAACTTCGCACAAAGTTTGGTTGATGTTACCGAAGCGTATGAGCTGGGGCTCAGTGCCCACATGCGCAGTGCACACCCCGACTTCACCGCACAAGTGGTGGGCGTGGCCCCACGCTCAGCCGAAGAGATTGCAGCTGGCGAATACAACGCTCGCTTCTTTGCCAGACCCGCACGCGAGCTCGCCAACTACGTGCGTCACTTCCCTACCGAGTGGATTCTTCCCGACTACCGCGGCGTAACAGACGAGGCACTGTCGTACTTTCGTCCGCTGATCGAAGGAGAACCGAAGCTCATCATGGAAGGCGGCATACCTGCAACGCTGCCGCCATTCAGCCGGAGATAACGCACTCACGACGCATGCCGATCAAAAGAAAATGTGTCAGCGTGTGACAGTGGGTGTCTCTGACACGCTCTGGCACAACGATAGGAACCCGCGCCATTACAGCCGGGTTCCTATCGTTGATATCGTAGAACAGCGCGAACGAGCAGCAGCGTGAACGAGCCGCTTACTTCGCCACGATGTTCACCAGACGACCTGCAATAACGATCACCTTCACGACGTTTTTGCCCTCAAGCGCCCGCGAAACGGCCTCTTGCGCGGCGTCCTTCACCGTATCCTCGGCGGCGTCGGCGGCAACGGTGATCTTGGCCTTCACCTTGCCGTTCACCTGCACAGCAAGCTCCACCTCGTCGGCCTTGGCCTGATCGGGGTCAAACTCGGGCCACGCCTGGGTGTGTACGGAAATCCCTGCGTGCCCCAGCGCTGTCTGCCACAGCTCTTCAGCCCAGTGCGGCGCAATCGGCGCCATAAGCTTCACCAACACCTCGGCCACCTCGCGGCTGAAAGAACCTGCTTTCTCACACCCCAACCGACGCTCGGGCGAAGCTGCACGCAGAAATGCTCCAGCAGCATTCACGAGTTCCATGATCGCCGCGATGGCGGTGTTGAAGTTGTTGCGCTCGAAATCTTCGATAACCTTACCCACCACGCGGTGGCGCTCGCGGCGCAACTCGTCCATGGCCGCATGTGTGGCGTCCTTGTCGGCTTCAGTGCCGCTGAACAGGGTATCGTCGCCTGCCTCGCCCACCAGGTCGCACACCGTGCGCCAGGCGCGGTTCAGGAACTTATACATGCCCGCCAGGCCGTCTTCGTTCCACAGCTTCTCCTTGTCGGGCGGACCCATGAACAGCATGGTAGCACGTACCGCATCGGCACCGTAATTCGCGATCATTTCCTCAGGCGACACCACGTTGCCCTTCGATTTGCTCATAACCTCGCCGTTCGAATCAAGCACCATGCCTTGGCACAGCAGGTTGGTGAACGGTTCATCAAAGGAGAGCATTCCCATATCGCGCAGCACCTTCGTGAAGAAGCGGCTGTACAACAGGTGCAAAATGGCGTGCTCGATACCACCGATATACTGGTCAACCGGCATCCATGCGTTGGTCTTTTCCGGATCGAACGGTGCCTGCGCATTGTGTGGATCGGTGTAACGCATGTAGTACCAGCTTGAACACGTAAACGTATCCATGGTGTCGGTTTCGCGCCGTGCGGCCCCTCCGCAGACAGGGCACGTGCAGGACGCGAAACCCTCGTGTGTAGCAAGCGTTTCGCCAGCGGCCAGATCGATGTCTTCAGGCAGACGCACCGGCAGGTCTTCTTCGGGAACGGGTACCACACCGCACGTGGGGCAATGGATGGCAGGAATAGGGTTGCCCCAATAGCGCTGACGGGAAATAAGCCAGTCGCGCAGACGGAACTCCACCTTGCGACGGCCCGTGCCACTCCGCTCAAGTTCGGCGACTACGGCTTCCTCGGCCGGCGAGTGCTTGCCGCCCACAAGCCCCGTGTAAGGGCCGGACTGCACAAGAATACCCTCGGCTGCATAGGCGCACTCCCAATCAACCGTGGTAACTGCACGGTTTTGCTCGTCTTTGAGCTGGGGATACAGCGGGTCATCCTCACCTAAGATAATCGGAATAATAGGCAAGTCGTACTTGCGAGCGAACTCGAAGTCGCGTTGGTCACCACAGGGAACGGCCATGACTGCACCGGTACCGTAGTCGGCCACCACGTAGTCGGCAACCCACACAGGCACCTTCTCACCGTTGATGGGATTCACCACGTAGCGGCCCGTAAACACGCCGTGCTTCTCGTGGTCGCCCTGAGCGCGCTCCACGGCGCTTACCTTTGCCGCAGCCTCCACGAGCTCCATGACAGGCTTTTCATATTCGGTACCCGCTACCAAGTCGCGCAAGCCTTTGTATTCGGGAGCCAACACGAAAAAGCTGCAGCCGAACAGCGTATCAGCACGCGTGGTGAACACGGTGATGGTTTCCCAGGAGGATTGGTCGTTCTGATCGTTTGGATTGTTTTGGTCGCCCTGGTCGTTCGTAGCATCAGCGAGGCTTTCTGTGGTGCCCGAGATTGACGGGCTGGCGGAGGCGAAGCCTACTTCGGTAGGCGAGCCTTCGTCAGCATGGCAAGATTGGGTGCCACAGAAAGCCGCAGCGTCGGCCTGCTCCGCTTGTCCCGTCAGAGCAAGCGGAACTAATCTGAAATCGACTTCGGCGCCTTCCGAGCGACCGATCCAGTTCGCCTGCTGCTGCTTCACGCGCTCCGGCCAGCCTTCCAGCTGATCGAGATCGTCGAGCAGCTCCTGCGCGTAGTCGGTAATCTTAAAATACCACTGAGTGAGATCGCGCTTCTCAACCTCGGAGTTGCAGCGCCAGCAGCGGCCTTCGGTAACCTGCTCGTTTGCGAGCACCGTAGCGCAGCTTGGGCACCAGTTCACCGGCGAGTTGCGACGCTCAACCAGCCCACGCTTCCAGAACTGCAGGAAGATCCACTGGCCCCAGCGGTAGTACTCGGGGTCGCACGCCACCACGGTGCGGTCCCAGTCATAAGAAAACCCCATGCGCTTAAAGCTTGCCTTTTGCGTGTCGATGTTCGCATATGTCCACTTCGCGGGATGACTCTTGTGCTTGATGGCGGCGTTTTCCGCTGGCAGGCCAAACGCATCCCAACCCATAGGATGCAGCACATTGTACCCGCGCATCCGGGAATACCGCGCAACCACGTCACCATAGGTGTAGTTGCTCACATGTCCCATATGAATGTCGCCCGAGGGATACGGGAACATCTCGAGCACGTACTTTTTCGGCTTCGAAGGATCTTCCGTCACCTTATACAGGTCGGCGTCGGCCCAGACCTGCTGCCAGCGAGGTTCGATCTCGTGCGGATTATAAGCTTTCATGATCGCTCTTCCTTGCGTTGTAACGGGGTAAAATCGCAGGTGCCATTGTAGCAGTCTTGGCAAGGTTGCGTGCTTGATTCCACGTTGTCCTATACCCAATCGCGGCGCATTGCTTCCCATTTCGCATCGCGGCCGGCCACTACACTGGCAACTTCGTCGTCGGTGAGCGCGCGGAAGCGTCCTTGCCGACGCAGGTAATGCTCGACGCTGCCAAACGCCGCTGGATCGGCCTCGAAGCGCTTTGGGTTGCGGCTCAACTTGAAACTGCCACCCGGCACGCCCGACACGTCCGCACCCTCATACTCAGCCAAATACCACAGCCCGCAGTCGACCATTTCCTTCGCGATATCAATGGTGTCGTCCACCGCACAGCCCCAACCCGTCGGACACGGCGCAATCACATGGATGTACTTCGTGCCGCGAATGGAGGCTGCACGCTGCACCTTGCGCATGAAATCGGGCAAATACCCGACAGACGCCGTGGCAGCATACGGAATACCATGCGCGGCCACGATTTCGAACATATTCTTCTTCTGCGTCAGGCACCCGTGCGCGTTTTTCCCCGCAGGCGTCGTCGTGGTCTTCGCGCCGAACGGCGTCAGCGACGACTTCTGGATGCCCGTGTTCATGTACGCCTCGTTGTCGTAGCAGATGTACAGGATGTCGTCGTTGCGGTCGATAGCACCCGACAGCGCCTGGATGCCGATATCAGCCGTGCCTCCGTCGCCAGCAAAGCCCACTACCGTACAATCCTCGAGCTTCTTACCCTGCACGCGCAGCCCTGCCTCGATACCCGACAGCACAGCGGCGGTGGCAGCAAACGGCGTGATGATGGCATTGGTGGAAAAGCACAGCTGTGGAAAGTTGAAACCCACGGCACTCATGCAGCCCGCTGGCAGCGCCACAACGGCATGTGGCCCAAGCACCTTGAGCGCCGCACGTACCGCAAGCGATCCGCCGCAACCCGCGCATGCTTTGTGGCCGAAAAACAGCTCGTCATCGGTGATGTTGCGCGCATTGATGGCCATTACCGCACCTCCGTTTCGCGTACCGAGAAAACCTGCGCTTTGCTGGAGTCGCCGTCGCCATCGCAGCTCGGCGCGGCGCACCCGGCGCCGTTGTCGCGAAGCTCGCCACCAAGCACTCGACCGCAGCCAGGTTCAGGGTCAAGAGAATCGACACCCAAAAACGTTACACGCGGTAGCTCGGTTGCCGCAGCACATCCCTGCTCGCGCACCTGAGCAGCCACGCACTGCAACGCACGGAATATACTCACAACGTGATCTTCCGAAATATTGTCGCCACCCAAGCCACCAATGAAGTTGTACGTAGGAGCGGTTATCCCCGCCTGTTGCAACGCCGAGTTGACATTTGTGAACACCGTGCCCTCCGCACCGAAGGAGATATCTTTTTCCAGCACGGCCACCGCTTCTGCACCGTACAGCGCACGCGCGATCTGACGCGCCGGAAACGGACGCATGTAGCGAATCTTCAGCAAGCCGGCACGCACGCCGCTTGCACGCAAGTGGCTCACAACACCACGGGCGAGCCCGGCAACCGACCCGAGCGTAACTAACACCACTTCGGCGTCATCGCAATCAATCGCCTCTATCATGCCTGGGTACCGCCGTCCGGTAACCTCTTCGAAACGGCGCTCCACAACGGATACCACCTGCGGCACCGCTTCGGCCATATCGCGATGTGCCCAATACTTGTAGTAACGATTGAACTCCGGACCCGCAGAATACCCCATGTTCACCGGATGGTCGAAATCAAAGCAGTTGCCCGCCGCATCGTACGGAGACAGAATCGCGTCAGCTTCGCTGGGTTCGGGAATGTCCACGTTCTCGTACGTATGTGTGAGCGCAAATCCATCAAGGTTTACCATGAACGGTGTACGAACACGCATGTCTTCCGCAACAGCGTAGGCCATGAGCGCCAAATCGAGTGCTTCTTGGTTGTTTTCGGCGTACGCTTGAATCCACCCGTGATCGAGCAGCGCCAATGAATCGCGCTGGTCGCCGTAGATGTTCCAGGGCAGTGCCGTTGCTCGGTTGGCGTTCATCATAACAATGGGAAACCGCCCGCCTGCCGCGTAGGTTAGCACCTCGGCCATGTACAACAGCCCTTGGCTGCTCGTTGCTGTAAACGTTCGGGCACCGGTGGCGGCAGCGCCCATGGCAGCAGACAGAGCCGAATGCTCGGATTCCACATGAATGTACTCGGCGGCAAGCTGGCCCGATTCCACCATTTCGGACAATCGCTCGACCACCACCGTCTGCGGCGTGATGGGATAGGCGGAAATTACCTGCGGGCGAGCCAGACGCACGCCTTCAGCAAACGCCTCATCACCAGAAAGAAAGCGCTTCATCTACTCATTCGCCTCGCTTTCGGGAATCATGCGAAGGGCCCCAAAGCGACACATCCGCACGCAAATGCCGCAGCCCTTACAGAAGTCGTAATCAACAGCAACGCCATCAGCTCCTACCCGCCAGCCCACATCTCCCTGGTCCACATCAGTCAGCGAGGGCGCACAGGGTACGTCAGATTGCGGTGAGAGCCCGAGGAAGCGGCCTTCGGGCCGCGACGAGGAATCGGAGCCGCAAGATGGCGTGGCCTGTGCGGCCGCAGCGTCGGCGAGTTCCGTCGGTCGGCAGACCGACGGAACTCTATAAATAGCGCCATCCGGGCAGTATAAGTAGCACTGCAGGCAGTTTGTACACTTCTCGGCGTCAATGACGGGGCGCATGTTGCGCCACCCGGCGTTTTTTGCCACCAAGTGGCCCGCCGGATAACACGTAGTACGCGCATACACGGCATGATCTAAGCTCGGTGGGCAGGCAAGATGCGAACGCAGCACGGGAATGTGTTCGCAGATGCGCACCACATCGCCAACTGGCACATTCGCCGCCGTACCAATGCGAGAAACGTCGTTGTTCATCGGAGTGTTCCTTCCTCGCCATCGACACTACCCTCTCGCATTACACGGCGCGCCTCGTCAACGATACGCTCGTTCTTCTCGTGCAGTTTCGCTGGCATGTACTGACGAATGGCTTGCTTCACCTCGTCAGCAGAAAGCGTGCTGCCAAGCGCCGAAATGGCTCCTAAGAATACCGTATTGGGAATGGGTCTGCCAAGCAACGCTTCGGATATACCGTTCGCGTCGATGGCGATAATGTGGGCGTCCACCGAGTCTCCGAAGGCGGCAGTCAGATCGGCTGCCGAGCGAGCGCTGTTTACCAGCACGCAACCGCCTGGCTTCACCTCGGCCTGCCATCCACTCGAAAGCAGCGTTTCGTCCAGATATACCACATAATCGGCGCGCGTAACGGCGCTGCGGTCACCAATGGGTGCATCGGACACCTTCGTAAACGCACGCATGGGCGCACCACGCCGCTCCGGTCCAAACGACGGGAACGCTAGCGCATAACGCCCTTCACGCAGCGATGACGCTGCGCCCAACAGGCGCGCCGCCGTGAACGCGCCTTGTCCGCCGCGTCCATGCCACAGTATTTCGATCATGCACGTCCCTCTCTGACGAATAATTCTCATCCAGTTACAGAGAATGCAAGTATACCGCTCCCGCGCTGCTTCAGAAAAAGTCGTCGACGGATGGCTCGCCCTCGCACACCGCCACCCGCAACCGTCCGAACTGCCCGCACTTCTAACAACAACAGCGGCCCGCCCCCTGCGGGGAGACGGGCCGCCACATATCACGCGAGCGCGGTACGCACGAACCTCGAACCTACCGCTTACTCCCGAGCGTAACGCTCCAGGCTCTTCTTCAGGCCACTCACGAAGCGCTCACCGAGTGGGCTTAAGCACGCGCCCTGCTTCGTAACAATACCTAGGTGCAGCTTCACATCGGTGTCAAGCTCAACCGTGGTCAAGCTCGTACCGTCGGCAATGCCCACCAAAATGCCGCTGGTAACCGTGTAGCCGTTCAGCGCCGTGGCCAGCTCACTTAAGGTAGCGCGGTCGGTGCAGATGATCGTCTTGTCGCGCGCCACGTCCGACAGCGCTTCCTCAAAGAACTCCTCTGGCACATCAGCACCCTGATCGAAGCGGATGTAAGGCCAATCCTCCAGATCGTCTAAGGAAAGACGTGACGCATTCGACAGCGGATGGCTTACCGGCAGCGCCACACGCGGCGCGCTTTTCGCCAGTTCGGTGAATTCCAAACCAGCCTCGGCGATAGCCGCGTCGAGCACCGCTTCCGACGTGGTAGTACGCATGATCAGGCCCACTTCGCTCACACCCGAGGAAACATCGTCGAACACGCCTTGCGTAGTGGTGTCGCGTAGCAGATAGCGGTAAGAATCGCCGCCCGCAGCCAAAACGGTATGGGCGAACGTTTGGACACCGAACAGGTAGTGCTGTTGGGAAACGGAGAACGCGATAGACATTAGTTGCCCCTTTCGTCGATGAAGCGGGATGCCTTGTGCTCGGAAGACGTTCCCAGCTTGCCAGCATCGTACACCAAAACCTTGGCCGGACGCACGCCACAATGGGCCTTCAGCGCCGCCTCTACACGGCGAGCCACCTCGTCGAAGGGCTCAGCGCTGCCCTGCGCGCGCTCAACCGACACCTCGTACTTCGTGGTGTAGTTCTGATCGTATACGCGAATTAAGTACTCGCCAGTCAGCCCCTTCTCGGCGCGAACCACGTACTCGACGTCGCTGGGGAATACGTTCACAGCACCCACAATGAACATCTCGTCTTTGCGGCCGGTAATGTGAATGCGCGCCAGCGTGCGACCACATTCGCACTTCTCGGTTGACACGTACCCGATATCACCCGTGCGGAAACGAATCATCGGACGAGCCTTCTTCATGAGCGTGGTGTACACGAGCTCACCGGTCTTGCCGGGTTCAAGTACCTCGCCAGTTGCCGGGTCAACTGTTTCGACCAGAATTTGGTCTTCCACGATATGCAGACCATCGTGTGCTTCACACGCCGCGGCGCACGCGCCGTAGATGTCGGACAGACCGAAGAAGTCAACCACCTTCGCGCCCCACAAATTCTCGATAGCCTCGCGCGTGCTCTTGATGGAACCGCCCGGCTCACCAGCAACGATGATAGTGTGAATGTTGAAGTCGGTGCGCGGGTCGTAGCCCTTTTCCTTGGCCTTTTCGCCCAAAGTCCACGCATAGCTAGGGCTTGTCCAAATGACCGTAGGCTGGTACTGCTTCAGCACGAACAACAACCGGTCGGACGGCACGGCACCCACCCAAATGGCGAGCGCACCCAAACGTTGCGCGCCGATGACGTCGGGGCCGCCCACGTACAGAGCGAAGTTC
Source organism: Adlercreutzia sp. ZJ138 (assembly GCF_011038935.1). Classification (NCBI taxonomy): domain Bacteria; kingdom Bacillati; phylum Actinomycetota; class Coriobacteriia; order Eggerthellales; family Eggerthellaceae; genus Adlercreutzia; species Adlercreutzia sp. ZJ138. Next base: position 33,229 of record NZ_JAAKEA010000002.1, read on the forward strand.
AGGCCGTGCACGTAGCGGTCATTCGGACGCATGCCCGCCTGCCAGAACAGGCGCGCTTCGGTGTCTTGCCACAGGTCGAAGTCCTCCTGCGTGAACGGCGACACCGTGGGCACGCCGGTTGAGCCCGACGAAGTTGCCATAAAGATGACGTCTTCCTCGGGAACCGTACACAGCTCACCGAAGAAACTGCCCACATGCTGTGTTTCACGCTCGGTCTTCTTATCGATGAAGGGGAACTTTGCGATGTCGGCAAGACACGTAATGTCTTGCGGCGACACACCCGCCTCGTCAAACGAGCGCTTGTAGTACGGCGCATTCTCGTAGGCATAGCTCACCATGGCTTGCAGGCGCTCAAGTTGCAGCGCCTCAAGCTCTTCGCGCGGCATGCACTCGATTTCCGGGTCGTAGTACTTCTGATCGTACGGAATGTCCTTCTTTGCCATGTCGGTCGCTTTCTCTCGTATCCTCTTGAAAACAGCACCGCTTATGAAACCATGGCGACACGTATCGATCAACCCTTGGTGTCATTCGATGTTTTGATGCTTTGTTATCTGTATAATAGATTGCCAGGTGAAATAAAAGACTGAGATGATGTCGCTTCAACTTCTGCCGAAATCCGCCCTTGCAAGAACGGGTCCTCATTTCGCCTTGCGTTCACCCTTTCTTCGACCCCCTCCCCTTTCACATACCGATAACCTATTATCGCTATAATGTATTGCTACGTTTTCGTTATTACCGTTAAGCTATGGAAACACCTCGCGCGTCGCACGCTGCGCAGCGCATTGCCACCGAATCCGATTGTTTACGCCCACCGCTTCAACGGAGGTCCCTCATGACCCTCACCCAGCTTCGATACCTCATTGCCATCGCCGAGTACGGCTCCATTAACGCCGCCGCCCAAAACCTGTACGCATCGCAGTCGAACCTGTCGACTGCGATCAAGGAGCTCGAACGCGAGCTGGGCATTAGCATTTTCACGCGCAGTAACCGCGGCGTCACCCTCACCAACGACGGCACCGAGCTTTTGGGTTACGCCCGCCAGGTCATCGAACAGGCCGACATGTTGGAGGCGCGCTACGCCGGTCAGGACAGCTCGCACGTACGCCTCGCTGTTTCCACACAGCACTATGCGTTCTCGGTGCAGGCGTTTGTGAACGTCATCGAGTCGTGCGAGGGAGAAGACTACGAATTCATCATGCGCGAATGCGCAACGAGCGAGATCATCGATGACGTACGGTCGTTTCGCAGCGAAGTGGGTATCTTATATATGGACAGCTTCAACAAACGCGTCATTCAAAAAGCGCTTGACGATGCCGACGTGGCGTTCTTTCCCCTGTTCGACGCGAAGGTACACGTATTCGTGGGCGAGCGACACCCACTGGCAAACCACACATCGCTAACTCCCGAAGACTTAGAGCCGTACCCGCGCTACTCATTCGAGCAGGGTTCCATGAATTCGTTTTACTACGCAGAAGAGCCACTGTCATACCTGCCGCATTCCCGCAACATCCGCATCTCCGACCGCGGCACCCTTTCACAGCTGCTTTCGAGTCACAACGGATACACGCTGTCAACCGGCGTGCTTTCAGGAGAAATGACATCGGGAATCAGCCGTATTCCGCTTACCTGCGACGAAGTGATGCAGGTCGGCTACATCATGCACAACGAGCGCAAGCCACATGCCCTGCTTCGCAGCTACTTGTCGGAACTACACCGCATCATTGAAGCGAACCCCACTGTCACGCACTATTTGGGGTAAGTTGAAACGCAGCGGCACTCCACAGTTATGGGAAAGCGTTAAAGCGAAGAATAAACCGCCGCATTCTATAGGCTGAAACACAGCGGCACCCCGCAGTTAAGGGGTGCCGCTATACATCGTTATTGTGCGATATTATCGCGCGTTACTCACGTACGGCGCTTTGTCCTTCAGCAGCACGTCATGCGCGCCGCCCTCAACGATAGACGTTGATGACACCAGTGTCAGCTTCGCCTTCTGTTGGAATTCGGGGATAGTAAGCGCACCACAGTTGCACATGGTCGACTTCAGCTTCAACAGTGTGACGTCCATGTTGTCTTTCAGGCTGCCAGCGTAGGGTACGTACGAGTCAACACCCTCTTCGAACGACAGCGCCTTCTTCTTGCCGCCCAAATCGTAACGTCCCCAGTTGCGTGCACGCGCAGAGCCTTCGCCCCAGTATTCCTTCATGTAGGTGCCGTTGACCATCACCTTAGCGGACGGGCTTTCGTCAAAGCGGGCGAAGTAGCGGCCGAGCATCACGAAATCGGCACCCATGGCAAGCGCCAGCGAGATGTGATGGTCATACACGATGCCACCATCGGAGCAGATAGGCACGTACACACCCGTCTCCTTGAAATACGCATCGCGAGCCTTTGCAACCTCAATGGTGGCAGTGGCCTGACCGCGACCGATGCCTTTCGTCTCGCGGGTAATGCAGATGGAACCGCCGCCGATGCCAATCTTCACGAAGTCGGCACCTGCGTCGGCCAAGAAGCGGAAGCCTTCGTCGTCAACGACGTTACCAGCGCCAATCTTCACGGTGTCGCCGTAATTCTCGCGTACCCACTCGATAGTCATCTTCTGCCAGTCGGAATAACCCTCGGAACTGTCGATGCAGATCACGTCGACGCCGGCCTCCACCAGCGCCGGAACTCGCTCGGCATAGTCACGCGAGTTGATACCCGCACCCACCATGTAGCGCTTCTGTGAGTCGAGCATCTCGTTGGGGTTCGACTTGTGTGAATCGTAGTCCTTACGGAACACCATATACTTCAGGCAGTCGTTCTCATCAACCACGGGAAGCGAGTTCAGCTTGTGATCCCAAATGATATCGTTGGCAGCCTTCAGCGTGGTATCGGCCGGTGCCACGATCAGCTTTTCGCGCGGGGTCATGAAGTTGGCAACCTTCTCGTCTAAGCTCATGCGAGAAAGACGATAGTCGCGCTCGGTTACAACACCTAACAGCTTGCCGTTGGGCTTGGCACCCTCGGTTACGGGCATGGTGGAGTGTCCCAGCCTCTCTTTGAGCGCCACAACATCAGCTAAGGTCATGTCGGACGACAGGTTTGCATCGCTTTCCACGAAGCCGGCTTTGTGATCTTTGACGCGCTTCACCATGGCAGCCTCATCCTCAATAGACTGGTTGCCATAGATGAACGACAAGCCGCCTTCGGTCGCCAACGCCACCGCCATGTGATCGTCCGACACGGCAGCCATGATGGCGCTCACCATGGGTGTATTCAGCGACAGCGGGCATTCCTCTTCGGCGGGGCGATACTTCACCAGCGGCGTTTTCAAGCTGACTGCAGTCGGAACGCACGTGGAAGGAGTGTGCCCCGGAACGAGCAGATACTCATTAAATGTACGGGACGGCTCTTCGAAATAGTAGGCCATGAGATCTCCTTCTTCACTCGGCACGATGGATGAACGAATATCGCGCTATTGTACTACGCAAAGCACGGGAATACCTGGCGCAGTCCCGCACACGGCAAAAAAGAACGGGCCCGAATGGACCCGTTCGTCACACGCGATGGTGCTGTTCTGCGATTCCGCACAGCTTAGAAGCGCTGGAACTTGTCGGCGGCGCAACCGCAGATGGGGCACTTCTCGAAGTTGTCACCCTTCTCGATGTAGCCGCAGATGGGGCACAGGAAGTAGTCGTCGTTATCGACGGCATCCAGGTTGTTGTACGCCTCCATATACTTCTCTGCATGCACCGATTCAGCCAGCTTAGCGCGGGTAAACACGCGAACAGCCTTGGCGTTGCCCTCTTCGATAGCCTTGTTGATGAAGGTAGGATACATGTCAGCAGTCTCGTAGATTTCGCCCTGCGCAGCACCAATGAGGTTCAGGTCAGTTGCCTCAACAACAACCTCATCAGCGGTGGGGCGCTCATAGCCTTCCTCCAGCTCGGCAATAAGAGCTGCTTCCATGCCAATGTGAATCTGCTCGGCAGCGGAAGCGGCGCGGAACAGCTTGGCAGCCTGCGCGAATCCTTCCTCGTCAGCCTTAACGGCGCACGCAGCGTACTTGGCGGAAGCTCCTGTTTCGCCGCAAACGGCTGCCTTCAGGTTGTCCAGCGTGGTGCCAGCCGTGGTGGCGGACTCAGTTACCGCATGGAAGTTGGAAGAATTCTCAGGGGTGGGAATAACGTCGCGAACGATCATCATGATCTCCTTTTCGTCTTCGGGATAGTGCTTCAGGATTCCTCTGCAATCCGCCGAAACGTTGGCAGCGCATTTCCTCCCTCAAGCTAGCGCAAGTGTATCTTATTGATACAAAATATCAATAAGCTTCGCAAGGTTTACAAGTTGATACCTAAGCGCATGCAACGACTACGTTTTTCCCACTCGCAGCCACGCCGAAGTACTGTACTCCGGCAGCGCCGTGCGCACTCGCCGCTCCATAAGCACGATCGATTGCTTGTGTAAGCGCAGCAGTGGCAAGAGCGGCCAAGTCGGCTGCGCCAGGTGTATCAGGTGCAGCGTACTTTAACTCGATGACAATAGCAGGATCGCGGTCAGGCTCACAAGGAGTGAGAAGGATATCAAAACGTCCGCGCCCTGCTTCACGATTCGACACCGGATCTGCATAGCCGCGCAAGCCAAACAAGAGACCCAGCATAAGCATGTGGTAGCTGTTTTCGCGCGTTAAATCGAAGAAACTAGCCGAGCTCAGCATAATACGTGTGAGCTCTTCTTGCACAGCCTGCGCCTCACCACAAATCAACGCCCGATGCAAAGCACTCAACCGATCTCGCCCACCAGCTGCTTCGGAAAACCGTTGGAGGATTTCGCTGCGGAATAGTTTCGCCACCTCCAAATTAGGAATACGCAGAAGGCGCATTACATCGGTGTCATTCGGGAATTCCGTGTCGTCGGTCGTCAGATAACCGGCCAGATACAGCATGCTCCATACTGCTTCCTCCCGTACACCCAGATCGGGAAAAACAACGCGCAAATCAAGCGGGGAAGCAATCGTGCCGCCTTGCTCTAACAGGGAAAACAACTCAGCCAGCACATCCTCGCTTGCATTACGCACCACTTCACCGATTACCGAGTTGCTGGAGGTGTTGCCCCAATATACGTCGGTCTGATATCCCTGGCTGAAACAACTCACCACACTCCAAGGGTTGTACACGTCCACTTTGCCAAACCGATAGCCATCGTACCAAGCTTGCACGTCATCCATGCATGATGTCGTTCCGCAGTACTCCGCAAGCGCATCCACCTCATCCTTGGTGAATCCGTAACGCTCATCTGAATCGACATTCAATGATGTGTTTACCACAAGATTATTGAGATCGGAAAAAATTGACTCTCTCGAAATACGCTGCACACCTGTGAGCACAGCGAATGCAAGCGCCTCGTTATCCTTAAGAGCGCCCGTGAGCCAAGCTTTTAAAAAAGCAACAACCTCGTCATAGTAGCCGTAGGAATGCCCGGCCATTACCGGTGCATCGTATTCATCGATCAACACCACAGAACGGCGACCATAATGCCTGGCCAGAAGCGTCGACAGTAGCAACAACGATTGCACGAGAGAGCCTTGGTCTGTCTCGCCTGTGGCAATACGAGCAAAAAGCCCTTGGTCGATATCACTCAAACGATCACTTTCCGCAAGATAACCATGCCGACGGTACTCTGCAGCAATTGAAGCGGCAATGCCACTCAGAAAACCCTCCCAGTCCAGGCTTTTCAAGTTGTTGAACGAAAAACGGATAACGGGATATGCTTGATAGTACTCACGGTAGCGCCCACCCTCTGCATCCCAGATAGCAAGTCCACAAAACAGAGGTTTTGTATCCGCACCAACAAAGTCGTTCGGAGAAGGAATTTCGAAAAACCGCTGCAGCATACTCAAATTGAGCGATTTGCCAAAACGGCGCGGGCGACAGAACAGCATGGCGACCGACCCACTATCGAGTACGTCAGCTATAAGCATGGATTTATCGACAAACACTGCGTTCTCAACAACAGAGGTGAAACTGCTGTTACCAACAGGCAACACCTTGCGGCACGCCAGATCGGATATGCGCACGTTGCCCTTACGAAAGATCCCGTTCTCGTAGATGCCGTGAGTTCCTTTGTCCATGAATGCCGCTTTCTTGCTCGATGTCTCATCTGCGCGGTGAAGTGCGCGCCGCGCGAGCTTTCGGGTAATTATACGCTATATCCAAAGAAGCCGACTCCCGCCCACCTCAGTCAGCCACACTGCCCACCGCCCACAGGCGCAACCCAAAAACGAACAAAAGGCCCTTTCAAATATCAATAAGCTTCGCAAGGTTTCCAAGTTGTCGCTTAGGCGCAGGCCGCATTCGCGGTAGAATCGGTGCGTTCAACAAGTGTCGTCCGCGAACAAGGGGCCACACGGAAGTGCGAGCCCAAGCCAGAGGGCAAAATCCCACGCGGACGGCCCAACGCGAAAGGCAGGTGTGCTATGGAACGCGAAAACGCATGGAAGAACTACGACGAGGAAGCCTTAGCCGAGCTTGAGAAGCTTAGCAAGGGCTACATCGATTTCATATCAGAGAACAAAACCGAGCGCGAAGTGACGGCCGCATCGATCCGCATGGCCGAACAAGCAGGCTACATGCCGCTCGAGCGCGCCGTGAGCGAAGGACGTACGCTTCACACAGGTGACAAGGTGTGGGCGCATATGCAGGGCAAGGCGCTCATGCTCGTGCAGCTAGGAAGCGCCCCACTGCAACAGGGAATAAACATCTTAGGGGCACATGTGGACAGCCCACGTTTAGACATCAAGCAGAACCCGCTGTACGAATCGGGCGACTTCGCGCTGCTGGACACGCATTATTACGGTGGAATTAAGAAGTACCAATGGGTAACGCTTCCTTTGGCACTTCACGGGGTAGTTGCCAAAACCGACGGCACCGTGATCGATATCTGCATCGGCGAAGACGAGGCCGACCCGGTGTTCTGCGTAACCGACATCCTGCCGCACCTGGGTGCGCAACAGATGGAGAAGCCCGCAGCGAAGATCGTCGAAGGCGAAGACCTCGACGTGCTGGTAGGCAGCCGTCCAGCCATGCAGGCTCGTACCGAAGACGCAAAGCATACCGACGCTGCCGCCAACGATCCCACAACGCCCACCGTGGCCACCGATAAAGAGGGGAGCACAAAAGACCCGGTAAAGGCATACGTGCTTTCTCTCTTGCAGCAGAAATACGACATCAGCGAAGAGGACTTCCTGTCCGCCGAGCTTGAGGTGGTGCCCGCCGGACGGGCGCGCGAACTCGGGTTTGACCGCAGCATGGTAATCGGCTACGGACAAGACGACAGCGTATGCGCGTACACCTCGCTGGTAGCGCAGTTAGATGCGCCAGCCGAGCTGAACAAAACGGCGGTGTGTCTCCTAGTCGACAAGGAAGAGATCGGAAGCGTCGGTGCCAGCGGCATGACATCGCACTTCTTTGAGAACACCATGGCCGAAATCTTAGCGTTAGCCGACGAGCAGCTTGCCGGACGGCGCGCCGAAGTTGGCGGCGGCCTTGCACTGCGCCGCTGTTTGGCAGCATCAAGCATGCTGTCATCTGACGTATCGGCCGGATTCGACCCATTGTACGCCGGCGTGTTCGAAACGAAGAACACCGCATATTTAGGCCGTGGCCTGGTATTCAACAAGTACACGGGGGCGCGCGGCAAAAGCGGTAGCAACGACGCTCGTGCCGAATTCGTGGCACGTGTGCGCCGGGTGATGGACGATGCGCACGTAAGCTTCCAAACCGCCGAGTTAGGGCGCGTCGATGCGGGCGGCGGCGGCACTATCGCCTACATTCCCGCTGAATATGGCATGGACGTCATTGACTCGGGTGTGCCGGTGCTGTCAATGCATTCGCCGTGGGAGGTAACCAGCAAGGCCGACATCTTCGAAGCCTACAAAGGCTACGCAGCATTTTTAACGAACGCGTAAGTTAGAAAACAAACCATCCGGCTATCTGCGCATAATCTCACTGGATCAAGCCCTCCATGCGCAGATTGCCACCGTTCACTCACCCCTCCTTATACCCAACCTCCGATATGCAACGTTCATTCACAACGCTTGAGCACCCATTATTACGGAAGCGTAACGACGATGTGACGATTTAGCACTCTCGCTTCACGAGTGCTAATAATCGTGCCATACTCTTTGCGAACCAAAAAACGGTCCGGTTCGAGACCCCCGATGCGAGGATGTAAAGCGCAAGCGATACGGAAGGCATGTAACAGCACCACCCGTACAGGGTACACACATCACCCGCCTGCGCTCATGCATCCACTAACTCGGCGCATCGAAGCCAAACCGGCCACGACGCACAAAGGAGTTGACACTCATGACGAAGATGATGGTAACCACACCGCGCAATGCCCACCGCAGCCTACTCAACGAGCTGATGAGCGATCCGTTCGATGCCTTCTTTAACATGCCGGCCATGCCCGCGCAGAAGATGGCACCCACACTCATGCGCACCGACATCAAGGAAACCCCGACCGCCTTCGAGCTGACTATCGATCTGCCTGGCTTCAAGAAAGAGGACGTAAAGATCGAGCTGAAGGAAGGTAACCTGCACGTATCTGCTGAAACTCGCAGCGAGTCAAGCGACACAGATGAGGCTGGCACCTACGTTCGCAAGGAACGCTTCAGCGGAAAGTGCAGCCGCACCTTCTATGCCGGCGAAGACATCGAAGAGGACGAAATCCGCGCCCGCTTCGAGAACGGTGTCCTCAGCATTACGGTACCGAAGAAGCAGGAGCAGCCCAAGCTGGAAGAGTCGAGAAGCATCGCCATCGACTAAGCTGCCCGGCAAGCGGTAGCCGACAACTGTACCATGCAGCTCACCGGCTACCGAACCAGCCCCCCTTGGGTGAAGCAACCCCTTACCCCATTTCGCTTCACCCCTTCTTTCTCCTTCAGGAAAGCGGCCCACGTGGTCGCTTTCCTGCGTTTGGAAGCAAGCACGCAGCAAATCGCGCTGCAAGCCTTGCCGCATCCGACAGCCGCGCCACCTGCGTCTATCCTGCCACTGCGTTTTCTTACATGCGCTTCCAGAAATCCTGCGAAAGCTCCTTGCGGTTGGCACAACCCGTCTTCTTAAAAATGTTGTGCATGTGCACCTTCACTGTGTTGAGCGCGATGCCCATGCCCGACGCTATGTTTTGATTGTCCTTGCCCGACAGCGCCTGCCCCAACACCTCGCGCTCACGCGCCGACAGCCCATAACGACGCGCATAGGCAAGCAAGTTCTCACGCATCTTCTCGTCATCAGGGCCATCCTTAATGGCAGTTGGCTCGTGAAAACGCATAAGCAGCATGCGTGCTGCGTCACGACAGGCAAAAAAGGCGCAGGCGAGCAGCAGTACATTTTCGGCGTAGTTTCGCTCTGAGCTTATAAGAACTGGTCCAATTTGGAAGTACGGCGTATCGCAAATCAAAAACCCGTAGACATCCTCAATGACAATACAGGCACCCAACACGACCAATGTGGCCGCAATCCAGCGCTTCCGCCACAGACGCGCCCGTTCGAACTCGTCTTTCGTGCGGAGGAAGCGCATAGTTGCCGCGCAGAGCATCCACAGCAAAAACACGCTACGCAACGTATAGAATGCAAAGCGCTGAAACCCGCTATCAGGAAAGCCCACCAGCACGAACTCGCTCAAACCAATGAACACCAGGCCGGGCACGATGCGCATCGCTTCACGTGTGTCTCCCACGTACTCGCAAATGATCAGCCAAAGCGAAACAAGAAAACCCGCACCGGTGAAGATCACCAAAAACGACCGAACGAGCAAGTACGTGCCGTCGTGCACAAATGTCGCATCAATGTGCTCCATGAACACGTCTTGAAACACCAGTACCACGTCGAAAAAGTACGACAGGAAACCCGTGAAGGAATAGAGCATCATTTTACTGCGGCCTACCAAAAACGCCGACAAGCACGCCGCAGCCGCCAAACACGATGCGAGCAGCGTGAGGATCATCTCGTAGAACAGCAGTAGTTCCATGACGCTCGACCTTTCGCTCACATCCACGGGGGATGGCGTCTACATGAATAGTCTTCAGGTGATAATCGGACGCTTGCCAACACCCAAAGCAAAACTCGAAGATTACTTCACTTGAAACTCAAAAGCCGAACTCAAACCATTTGCGCCGCGCGGTGGAATCGGGTGCTTTTTGCTTTCATAAACACGCGCGTTTCGTTCAACAGGATTATCTCAAAAAGGAAGCGCTGCGTAAACGAAAAGACGCGTTTCTGATTTTCGCACATATACTTTCATCAGGCGTTTATTGAGGGATTAGCAAGTTTTACAAACACGTTAATCACAAGATACACCAAGCCGTGCATCCCCGTTAATCCTTCACGGCACGCCAAAACCATGCAATGGTGGCTATGTAGTAACACGGGAGAGGGACACCCAAACAAGACAGAGGCGCAACACCTTCGATTCGCACCCTTGCAGCACGATCGCTGCGCTTTGACGTCCGCCAAAGCTCTGCAGCGTGAAGCATAGATGTACCGTTCGCATCCATTGGGAAGGACCCTTGGAAAACGACCAGAAAAGGAGGGGCTATCATGTCTGACACTGCCAAGAAAAGCAGAAAGAAGCGCTCGATATCTTCATTCACCATTCTTTTGATCATGTTGGTGGTTCTGGCCATTCTTACGCTCATCATGGCGTTTACCGGAACCGAAGGCATTGAGGGGGCAACGCTGTCAGGCGTGCTCACTGCTCCGGTGAAGGGCTTTACGGACGCTTTACCCATCTGTTTGTTTGTTATCATCCTCGGTGGCTTTTTAGGTGTTGTCACCGAAACCGGTGCGCTTGATGCCGGCATCGCGGCGCTGGTGAAAAAGATGCACGGCAACGAGCTTATCCTCATTCCTATCCTCATGTTCATCTTCTCCATTGGCGGCACCACCTACGGCATGCTCGAGGAAACCGTGCCATTCTACCTGCTGCTCGCGGCGACCATGGTGGCCGCCGGCTTCGACAGCATGGTTGGCGCATCCGTGGTGCTGCTGGGCGCTGGCTGCGGTGTGCTGGGTTCCACGGTAAACCCGTTCGCCATCGGCGCTGCGGTCGACTCGCTGTCAGGCACCGGTCTTGAGGTAAACCAAGGCATTATCATCGGCTTGGGTGCTGCACTGTGGCTGATCTCGTTGGCTATTTCAATCGTGTTTGTCATGCGCTACGCAAAGAAGGTTAAAGCTGACAAGGGTTCCACTATTCTGTCGCTGCAAGAACAAGAAGTCATGAATAAGGAATTTGGCGAGGAAGCCAAAGCTGCACAGGAAGCCAAAGCAGACCCAAACGCAAAGCTACTCAGCGGCCGCCAGAAGGCAACGCTTATCGTGTTCGGCCTGACGTTTTTGGTCATGGTTATCAGCTTCATTCCGTGGGAAGACCTTGGCGTAGATATGTTTAACGCCGGCGCTGCTTATGAAGAGGTTGCCACCGATGTGAACGGCGACGAAATTACCGCCGTATACGACGAGGCCACCGACTCTGCCCTAACGCTTAATGGCGAAGCTTCCGGTGTTGCTGTTACCGAAGAGCAAGTGTCGAGCAGTTGGTCATCGTTCTTGACGGGCCTCCCGCTTGGTCAGTGGTACTTTGACGAAGCATCTACGTGGTTCTTGCTGATGGCAATCATCATCGGCCTGATCGGCGGCATTTCCGAAAGCCGCTTCGTGAAGGCGTTCGTTAACGGCTGCGCCAGTATGATGTCGGTCGTGCTCATCATCGCACTCGCCCGCTCCATCACCGTACTCATGGCTGAAACAGGCCTATCGGTTTGGATTCTCGAGAACGCCGCCAACGCACTGGCTGGCATGTCGGCAGTTATCTTCGCCCCACTGTCATACCTGCTCTACATCGTACTGTCGTTCCTGATTCCGTCTTCGTCGGGTATGGCAACGGTGTCCATGCCCATCATGGGCCCCTTGGCAAGCCATCTCGGCTTCTCTGTTGAGACAATGGTGGTCATCTTCAGCGCCGGCAATGGCCTGGTGAACCTGTTCACCCCCACCTGCGGTGCTATCATGGGCGGCTTGGCAATTGCCAAAATCGAGTACTCAACCTGGTTGAAGTTCGGCGCGAAACTATTCATCATCTTGGGTGTGGTCAGCATGCTGGTTCTCACCGCAGCGATGGTTATCTTGCAGTAGCGCATTGCTGGCCTGCAAAGCCGCACAGCCGCGCAAACCGCACGGCTTGCGAAAAGCGAACTTTGCTGCACTACAAACGGGAGACGTCCACTTCGGTGGGCGTCTCCCGTTTTACCATGCATAAATGAGTTCCCTGCTCAGCGGCCGAGGCCTACCGCGCCTATCGCACCTACCACTTGGGCGCTTCACCGTCTAAGATGCCCCGTCTAAGATACCCAGCGCAATCTCGTAGCCACCCGCACCGTAGCTTAAGCACTTCGACACGCGCGCGATGGTAGTGGCCGACGCGCCCGTTTCCTCTTCGATAGCCGCATACGACTTCCCCGCCGACAATAGGCGCGCCACAGTCAGGCGTTGTGAGGTGTCCTTGATCTCGCGGATAGTGAACAGGTCCTCCAGCAACGCGAAGATGGTGTCTTCGTCGTTAAGCTCGGCAAGCACGCGCAGCAGATCATCGACTTCCTTCGTTCTGATTTCGGCCATAGCTGTGCCTTTCTTACGAATAGAACAAGATCTCGTTGTAGGTGGGCACGGGCCACAGCGCGTCGTCAACCAGAATTTCCATGCGATCGACCGCCGCGCGCAGCGCATCCATAATGGGAATGATCTCGTGGGCGTACGTATTGGCTTTCTCCTGCCCGTTCTCAACCTCAAGTACCGCATAGTGCGCCGTGTGCAGCGCCTCCAGATGCTCGTTGATCTCGTCGACACCGCCGAGCAGTTTGTTCAGCAATGTTTCTTGCTGGCGCACCGGCGCGTTCGGAGCAACAGCCTTGATGGCGGCGATGTTGCTGGCGATGCGGCCCGCATATTCGTTGATAGCGGGAAGGAACATGCGGCGCACCATGCGCTTCATCGTGCGCACCTCGATGTTCATAAGCTTGTTGTACTTCTCCAGCTTCACCTCGTAGCGGCTGCGCGCTTCGGTTTCCGACAAGATGCCGAACATCTCGAACAAATCGATACTGCGCTGCTCGATAAAGCACGGCAGCGCTTCGGCTGTGGTCTTGTTATTCGCCAGACCGCGACGTGCGGCTTCTTGTTCCCATTCGGTAGAATAGCCATTGCCGTTGAAGATGATGCGACGATGAACACGCAACGTGTCCTTGATGTAGTTAATGGCAGCCGCCTCGAATTCCTCGCCGCGCTTGCCCTCCATAGCATCGGCAAAATCCTTCAGGCTCTTGGCCATAGCTGCATTCAAAATGGTGTTGCAGTCAGCCAGGTTCACCGCACTGCCCGGCATGCGGAACTCGAATTTGTTGCCTGTAAACGCAAAGGGGCTGGTACGGTTGCGGTCGGTGTTGTCCTTCAGGAAGTTCGGAAGCACATCGACGCCCAAGTCCATGGATACCTTGTGAGCGCTTTCGTACTCGCGGTCACTCACCAACGCTTCCACAATGGCTTCTAGCTCGTCACCCAAGAAGATCGACACGATGGCGGGCGGTGCCTCGTCGGCACCCAAGCGATGATCGTTGCCGCACGACGCCACCGACATGCGCAACAGCTCCTGATAGTCATCGACGGCTTGGATGACGCCTGTCAAAAACACCAGGAATCGCAGGTTCTCCATGGGGTTCTCGCCTGGGTCAAGCAGATTCTTCTTGCCTGCCGAGATAGACCAGTTGTTGTGCTTGCCACTACCGTTTACTCCAGCGAACGGCTTCTCATGCTGCAAACACACCAAGCCATGATGCGAAGCTAAGAGCTTCATCTTCTCCATGGTGAGCAGGTTCTCGTCGATACCACGATTCGTGGTGGTGAAAATAGGTGCCAGTTCGTGCTGGGCGGGTGCCACTTCGTTGTGTTTGGTCTTCGCAGCAATGCCAAGCGCCCACAGCTCGTTGTCGAGCTCTTTCATGAACTCGTTCACCGTGGGGCGAATAGCACCGAAGTAGTGCTCTTCAAGTTCTTGGCCCTTGCACGGGCAGTAGCCAAACATCGTGCGGCCGGTGAGCACCAAATCGAGCCGTTGCTCGTACATTTTCTCAGAAATGAGGAAATACTCCTGCTCAGCGCCGAGTGTGGTGGTCACGCGCTGCTGCCGCTCGCCAAACAGTGCCAGCACGCGGTTAGCCTGCACATCAATTGCTTTCATCGATCGCAGCAGCGGGGTTTTCTTGTCGAGCGCCTCGCCGGTATAGCTGCAAAATGCCGTGGGAATGCACAGTACTTCGTCTTTGATAAAGGCATAGCTGGTGGGGTCCCACGTGGTATACCCGCGCGCTTCGAAGGTGGCACGCAGACCGCCCGACGGGAAGCTCGACGCATCAGGTTCGCCTTGAATAAGCTCCTTACCCGAAAATGTCATGATGGCGCGGCCGTCGGGTTTCGGATCGATGAAGCTGTCATGCTTTTCGGACGTAATACCCGAAAGCGGCTGAAACCAGTGAGTGTAATGTGTGGCGCCCAGTTCGATGGCCCATTCCTTCATGGCATGAGCCACCACGTTGGCAACTTCGGGGTTCAGCGGATCGCCATCCTGTACCGTCTTCATAAGCTGCTTGAACGTTGCGGAAGGCAGGCGCTCCTGCATCGTATGAACATCAAACACCATAGAACCGTAAATTTCGGAAATGTTCGTCATGTGACCCCGTACTCCTTACACCATGTCAGCCGAGAAGGTAACTCTCATACAATAGCACGCCTGCGCAAACAAGCGCAGCGACATTGCACCCTTACCAAAGTAACGTCGCAATGTTTCGCGCCGATTGCCGCAGGTTGCTGCAGGTGAAAAAGCCTCTTGAAGCACCCAGAAACCCATAATACGCGCACACAAGAAATCTCCGATAATCCAAGCAGATCCCTTCGCCCACCACCAAACGCGAACGAACTGTTTTTCATCGACGCTTCTCGCCCAAAAATAAGTTTCGCCGACTTGAAAAGCCGGCGAAACGAAAACTTGCTGCGTGTTTGAGTTTAGCGCTTGCTGAACTGCGGGCGCTTGCGGGCCTTCTTCAGACCGTACTTCTTACGCTCGACCACACGGGCGTCACGCGTCAGGAAGCCAGCCTTCTTCAGCTCGGCGCGATAGTCGCCAGCTGCCAGCAGGGCGCGGGAAATGCCGTGACGCAACGCGCCAGACTGACCCGAAACGCCACCGCCATTGATGCGGGCGATAACGTCAAAATGATCAACGGTGTCGGTCACCTTGAACGGAACGAGCGCGGCATCAAGCAAGGCCTGACGGCCGAAATACTCTTTGCCTTCGCGACCGTTGACGGTCACCTTGCCGGTACCAGGAACAAGACGCACGCGGGCGACAGCATTCTTGCGACGACCGGTGCCGTAGTACAAAGCTTCACCTGCCATGGGTTAGTCCTCCATCTTGATCTCGCGGGGCTTCTGAGCCATATGCGGATGCTCCGCACCGGCGTACACCTTGAGCTTTTTGCCCTGGGCGCGGCCGAGCGTGTTCTTCGGCAGCATGCCCTTCACAGCATGTTCGATAACGCGCTCAGGATGCTTGGCCATAGCCTCGGCGAAGGTTTCGCACTTCAACCCACCCGGATATCCGCTGTGGCGGTAGTACTCTTTGCTGGTTGCCTTCGTGCCAGTCAGACGGATCTTGTCCGCGTTAATGATAATCACGAAGTCACCGGTGTCCACATGCGGCGTGTACTGCGGCTTGTGCTTGCCCTTCAGAATGTGCGCGGCCTTAGTAGCGACGCGACCCAAAACCTGATCCGTAGCGTCGATCAAGACCCATTCGCGCTCAACTTCGTTGGGCTTCGCGTAATACGTCTTCACTCTACATTCCTCCAATAAGCTCTTTCGCCTGTGCGGTTTCCCACCAGGCGGCCATCGCTTGCCGAAACCAGGAGAAGCAGCCTCGTTTCGTTTCTGCAATGAATGTCGTTTGTCAAAAGTGCAGCTCAAACGGATGCTGGTTTCCTACGCCAGCACGCCACCTTCGGGCCTGGACTCCCTAAGGCAACGGCGCTTCCGCCCATTGCTGCATGCACGGGGCTTTTGATAAGCGAACTTTTGCATTGTATCCGCCCTCATCAGGCAAAGTCAACGGAAAAATGAAGGTATATTCGCGATCTGCACATTATCGGAAAATTGGCGGGGTCTTGAAAGAGTATGCCGTAATAGAACCCTCTCAATCCCCCACCGTCTTGCGCGCTCAGCGCATATTATGCGCGCGGATTGTCGACGATGGTGGCTTCAACCTCGATCGGATCCGCTGTGGTTGGCGCATCCGCAGTTGGTGCACCGCCCTCGGGTGCCGAAGCGGCAGGTGTTGGCGCAGGTTCCGCCGCAGCCGCTTGCGCAAACCATGCGGCACGAATGTCGTCGATAGACCGTCCGCATCCGCTGCAGAACAAGTGATCGCCAGCCACGCGCGACCCACAGAATGGACACAGCGGCGACTGCTGCGCCTCGGTCTGCGCCTGCTCGGCGAGATTAGCTATTTGAGCTCTCACCTGTTCGCGCTCAATGTCGAGTGCAGCAATACCGTCGTAAAGCCGCTCACGCCCCGCACGCATGTCTGGGTCATCTTTTGTGTCTTCGTACAGACTTGCGCCTAACTGAGCAGCAAGGCTTTGCCGCTCCCGGGTTATCTCACGCAAGCGCACCTCGTATTTCAGGTTCTTGGCCGCACGGTCAGCCACATTGGTTCCGCGGCTCAAAGCGGCGCTCATCGAGTCGAGCAGATTCATGGGACACCTCTTCCTGACAACATTCCTGTATACATGAAGCAGCGCATAGCGCGCATTGCTTCCTTATAACATGGCGCATCTCGCGGCGCACACTATCGGCGATGACAACCTGCCGCAGCTCATCGCCCACAGCATCGTCGCACAGCGCGTCGCGCTACCGCTTCGGCGTGTTCTTCGGCGCGTTCTTTGCCGCGTTGGCCTCGGTCTTCACTACCAACACGTCGCACGCAACACCGCGCACCAGATTAGTGGACACGCTGCCCACAAACGCATATTTGAAGTTCGACAGACCACGCTCACCGCAAATAACCAGATCAGGGTTGCATGGTTCAATCAGCCGCGCGATCAACGTATCGGCAACACGACCTGCACGAACCTGTAGCTCAACCGACTTGATGCGCGGGTTTTTGCGCGCCAGGTCAAACACCTCGGCCAGATCGGTCCTGATTCGCTGTTCAGCTTCGGCACACAGCTCTTCAAAATCGACACCCGACGCCTCGTATGGAACGGAATCGATCACGTGGCCAAAAATGAGCTCGGCTTCGTTATGGTCGGCAACCTCAATTGCCTTACGGGAAACGAAATCCTGCGTGGATGAGCCATCTAACGCTACGAAGATACGAGAATGCAACGACATCTTAGCCCCTTTCTTCGGAAAACCTCCTGCAGCTTCATTGTAACGCGCCGACAGCAAAGCCCTTCCCAAAACACACAAGCCTTGCTGAACGGTAACGAACGGTAACGAACTCGTAGCATACACGTAACGCGCCCTCGATCGAATCGCGACCTCACTCACATCGCTCTCGTTCGTAGCACCTACCCGGCGCTACACGCCCACACCTGCGCCTACAAAGAGCCCAACGACGTAACCAGCAAAACGCCCCCAATGGCAATAAGTAGCGCATACGTAAGCGTGAGGAAGCGCTGCTGACTGATGCGAGCCTGCAGCTTATTGCCCAGAAACGTCGCGAGGATGGCAAGGGGCACACAGCAAGCAATTACCTGCACCACATCCGACGTGAAATGCCCTTGCTGGAATGCGATAACAGCATAAATAAGATTCAGTATGGCCCACACCATAGACAGCGTGGCCCGAAACTGCTGTTTGTCGCGTATTTTCTGCACGGCATAGATAACCAACAGCGCACCGCCCGACACGAACATACCCTGAATAAGCCCTGCTCCCATCACTACAGCAACAAGCGCCCCTTCGGGTAGGAACCGCTGCTGCTTCTGCATCAGGTTCTTCACGCCCACCGCCACGATGACCACACCGTAAATGATCAGCAGCGCGTCGAGCGGCAGCACGGTGTCAAGCCAAATTCCCAACAACACGAACGGCAGCATAATGCCCACGATCTTACCCAGCTCACGCCAGTTCACGTGTTTGATGTTCATCACGCCCAGCAAACCACACGCAAAAAAGCCCATAGCATTCAGCACACTCACCGATTCATGAAGCCCCAGCGTATGCGTACCCACGGGCATACAGAAGATGTTGCCCGCAAAGCCCGTTATGGCCTGCACCGTGTAACCAAATAGAAACGCAGCAAGAAAAATCACTTTATTCATATGTGGTACAATCCTCGGATACTCAAACTATTTCGCGATAGCGCATTGGAGTGAAGGGGTTCTTAGTATAGTACGAAAGCTCGCGATGCGCCTATCGCGAATCTGTCCTACTTCTTCTGTAATGCGCGAACCGCGAGTCCGTCTCATGCGCGCCGCACCCGTGCAACCCACGCCGCAGCCCGCACGAGTGTTCGCTAATGAGAAACGAGTGCGCCGTGACAGATTTTACTATCACTATTGCGGGCGATTCCGCGTTGAACCTGGAGTTCGCCACCACCATATCAGCTCAAACAAGCGGGCTCATCAGAACAGCTGCTCAAACACTTGAGCAAGACCCTATCGAAGGTGTGCGCGAACTGGTTCCCACCTTCTGCTCGCTCATGGTCATCTACGACCCCTGCGCCATCGGCTTTGATGAGCTGGTAGCAAAAATCCGCGGCAAGCTGCGTAACCTAAACAGCGCCGAGAACGAAATGCGGCGCATCTGCGTCATTCCCGTATGCTATGGTGGAGTGTTTGGCCCCGACATGCAAACGGTGATGGAACATTCCGGTCTTTCCGAGGATGACGTGGTGCGCATCCACACCGGACACGACTACCTTATTGACATGCTGGGCTTTCTACCTGGCTTCGCTTATCTGGGCGGCCTTGACGAGCGGCTCCACACGCCACGCCTGGCCGTTCCCCGCACGAAGATCGAAGCGGGATCAGTGGGAATCGGCGGTGCCCAAACAGGTATCTATCCGCTCGACTCGCCCGGCGGATGGCAGATTATCGGCAGAAGCCCCGTGCGCCCGTACGACCCCACCCGCGAACAACCCATTCTGTACTCGGCGGGAGAATACCTGCGCTTTTCACCCATAACTCCTGAGCAGTATGCGGCCATCGAAACGCAGATCGCCGCCGGCGAATACGAGTACGAGTTCATTGTGGAAGGAGCGTGAAAACATGGGCGTCACCACCATCAAGCCCGGCGTTCTCACCACCGTGCAAGACTGGGGCCGCAGCGGTTACATGGGCAGCGGCTTCTCGCCTTCGGGCGTCATGGATACCCGGGCTTTCCGCATTGCAAACCTGCTGGTCGACAACTCGCAAAACGCCCCTGTTTTGGAATTTTGCCTGGCCGGACCTACGCTGCGATTCACCACGAACACCTTTATTGCCATCACGGGCGGTGATTTTGATCCGAAAGTCGACGGGCACCCCGTGCCCATGTACGCAGCGGTATTCGTGCGCCGCGGCAGCGTGCTGTCGTTCGGCGCACCGCGGCGCGGCATGTACGGATATTTAGCCGTTGCCGGCGAGAGCTTCCGCGTGCCCGAAGTCATGGGAAGTCGCTCAACGAATTTGAAATGCGGCATCGGCGGATGGAAGGGTCGTGCGCTGAACACCGGCGACTACCTTCCTTTCGAAACGAAAGGGCTCGATTTCCTGCCAAACCTCGGCTCGCACGCCCTGAACGGCGACGCGGCATTCTACGGATTCGACGAAACTGAAACTGTGCTACGCGTAGTACCAGGGCCGCAAGATTCCCTGTTCACCGAACGCGGCATGGCAACGTTTTTCGAAGAACCGTTTTCCACCACCACAAAATGTGACCGTATGGGGTTTCGCTTAGACGGCCCAGAAATTGAAACAGTTAATGGCTCGGACATTATATCCGACGGCATTGCCTACGGAGCTGTGCAGATACCCAGCCATGGGCGGCCCATCATCATGTTGGCCGACCGCCAAACCACAGGCGGCTACGCAAAAATAGGCACAGTTGTCTCGGTCGATGTCCCTAAACTGGTGCAATGCGCCCCGGGACGCACTATACGCTTTAAACGCATCAGCGTACAGGAGGCCCAGCAGCTCTTCCGCGAGGAAGCGCGGCACATGAAAGCGTTGGAGAAAATGGTGAGGCGCCCGTGTTCAGGTGGTATATCACCTCGCCGAACTGCACGCCGACTCACCCCCATCCTTGAGGCACAGGCACTCGCCTCCGACGGCGAGAAGCTATGGATCGAGCTGTCGCAGACCGATGCGCATAAACACGCCACTGCACGCAGCGAACAAGGGTAGCTTTGGTAACTCTGGTAACTTTGCGTAGCCGCAGGCTTTTGTGAACGAAACAACTGCGACTGCGCAACCGATAGAAGGAGATACGTATGGAAACGGGCAACATCAAGGAACTGTTGGCCATCATGGACGAAGGCGAGCTGTCCGCGCTGCGATACGACGACGGCGACGTAAAAATCGAGCTCGAGCGCACACCCGGTTCGATATCGGCAACCACCCTGCCGCTCATGGCCGAGCGCGTTGGGCAGCTGTTGAACGCCCGCAACGATCTCAGCGGCATCACCAGCGGCGCAGCGAGCGCCCCCACCCCTGCTGAAGACGACTCGATAACCGCCGTGAAAAGCCCCATGGTAGGAACGTTCTATGTAAGCCCGAGCCCCGACGAGGAACCGTTCGTGAAGATTGGTCAGGAAGTGCTGACTGGCCAAACGCTCGCCATCGTCGAAGCCATGAAGATGATGAATGAGATAACTGCCCCCGTTCCCGGCATCGTGACCGAAGTGCTGGCGGCCAACGGTACGCAGGTCGAATACGACCAGCCTCTGTTCCTCATCGCCACTGAGGCAACCGCATAGCGCACCGACGATCAGGAGACAGACCATGTTCACCAAGGTCCTCATCGCGAACCGCGGAGAAATCGCCGTTCGCATCATCCGCGCCTGCCGGGCAATGGGTATTAAAACGGTTGCGGTGTACTCAACCGCCGACCGTCACGCGCTGCACACCTACCTTGCCGACGAGGCAGTATGCATCGGCCCTGCTCCCGCACGCGATTCGTATCTGAACACCACCGCCATCTTAGCGGCTGCCGAAGGAACCGGTGCCGATGCTATTCACCCTGGTTACGGCTTCCTTTCCGAAAACTCCACGTTCGCAAAGCTCTGCCGCGACAATAACATCGTGTTCATTGGCCCCACCCCCGAGGTCATCGACCGCATGGGCAACAAGAGCCAGGCCCGCAAAACTATGATGGACGCCGGTGTTCCCGTGGTACCCGGCACCAAACGCGGCCTTCACGATGCCGATGAGGCGTTTGCCGAAGCACAAGCCATCGGCTGGCCCATCATGATCAAAGCGTCGTCGGGAGGCGGCGGCAAAGGCATGCGCGTGTCGCTCGACGAAAGCGATTTCGTTGACCAGTTCAACATCGCGCAGCGCGAAAGCGTGAATGCCTTCGGCGACAACACCATGTACCTGGAACGCTGCGTCATGAACCCGCGCCACGTTGAAGTGCAGATTATTGCCGACAACCATGGCAACGTGGTGGCACTCGGCGAACGTGACTGTTCGGTACAGCGCAACCACCAGAAGATGATCGAGGAAAGCCCCTCGCCGCTGCTCGATGAAACGCTGCGCCGCTCTATGATGGACGATGCCGTGAAAGCGGCGCGTGCCGTGGGCTACTCGAGCGCAGGTACTATTGAGTTTCTCATGGACGAGAACCGCAACTACTACTTCATGGAAATGAACACACGTATCCAGGTTGAGCACTGCGTCACCGAAATGGTCACGCACATCGACCTGATGGGCGAGATGATCCGCGTGGCAGCCGGCGACGAGCTGTCGTTTACGCAAGACGACGTGCGCTTACAGGGCCACGCTATCGAATGCCGCATCAATGCCGAAACGCCCGAGAAAAACTTCATGCCTTCGCCGGGCGTCATTTCGCAAATGCATCTACCCGGCGGCAACGGCGTGCGCGTGGATACCGCTGCCTACGACGGCTTCGAGATTTCCCCCTACTACGACTCCATGATCGCAAAAATAATCGTGCTCGGCCGCAATCGTACCGAAGCCATCGCCAAAATGCGCACCGCCCTTGAAGAGATGGTGGTAGTGGGCGTTCACACGAACCTCGACTTCCAGTTCGCCATCATGGAAAACGAAACGTTCAAAGCGGGACTCGCCAATACGAGCTTCATCGAGAAGTTTCTCGCCGGCGAAGTGTAGCGAGCCTGGCGAACACATTTCACAGCAAGCCAACCCCGCCCCCGTTTAACCGCATCCCGTTTCGGAAAGGAAGCAAAACCATGACCGAGAACCACGCGCTCACAAAGCCTGCCGGTGTAGACGACACCGTATGGCAGCAGATGCTTTCCGCTACGCCACAGCAAGCACGCCACCTCATCCGTAGCGGCGCATACGCAGCTCCCACCAGCGGGCTGTGCCCCGGCTACGCCCAGGCAAACCTGATTGTGCTGCCGAAAGAGCAGGCGTTCGATTTCTTGCTGTTCGCGCAACGCAACCCCAAACCCTGTCCGCTGCTCGAAGTAACCGAGGTTGGCAAGCGCGAAGCTACCATTTGCGCCACCGACTGCGACATCGCCACCGACTTCCCCAAATACCGCATCTACGAATATGGCCAGCTGGTCGCCGAAGTTGACAGTGTCGCAGACTATTGGCGCGACGACTTGGTGGCCTTCGTAATAGGTTGCTCGTTTAGCTTCGAAAGTGAGCTTATTGAGGCGGGCATCGAAATGCGTCACAACACCATGGGCTGCAACGTACCCATGTACCTAACCGGCGTTGCATGCACGCCAGCTGGCAGCATGAGCGGCAACATGGTCATGAGCATGCGCCCCATTCCCTACAACCAGGTAGTGAAGGCCACGCAGATATCAGGTGCTATTCCTAAAGTGCACGGCGCACCCATGCATATCGGTGACCCCGCTGCTATCGGCGTGAAAGACATCAACAAACCCGAGTTCGGCGATGCAGTGGAAATCCGTACGGGCGAAGTGCCTGTGTTCTGGGCATGTGGTGTCACGCCGCAATCGGTGGTTATGAGCAGCAAACCGCCGTTTGCCATCACCCATGCACCGGGACACATGCTCATCACCGACACGAAGAATGTCGATTTGAAGGGTTAGAGCGCTCGGGAGCCTTCCTGCATACGCGTCACGGTGGAAAGACGCTTCACTCCACCACAGCAGTACAGCAGCGCACCGGAAAAACCGCACGTAAAGCACTTCGGTTTCGCCTGTTGTAACATAAAACGAGCACGTGTGTGGGTACAATGTTGGTTCAAGCCCGGCCTGCATTGGTTTGCAAGCACGGGAAACCGTAAGCTCGGAAGAGCAGAAAGGAGGGGAATCGTGAACAAGTTCGTCGAAAAGCTGAAGAACATCGGCCCGGGCGCGCTGGTGGCTGCCGGCTTCGTTGGCCCTGGCACCGTCACCACGTGCACCGTTTCCGGCGCAAGCTACGGCTACACCATGCTCTGGTGTCTGCTCTTCGCTACAGTTGCCACGATCATCTTCCAGGAAATGGCAGCCCGCGTGGGCATCATCTCGCAGAAAGGACTCGGCGAAAACATCCGCGACCGTATCCCCAACGCAGTGCTGAAGTGGATCGCCATCATCATCGTCATTGTTGCCATCTTCGTGGGCAACGTTGCCTACGAAACTGGAAACATTACCGGTGGCACCTTGGGCATTCGCGCCATCAATTCCGACCTGCAGTTGATCCCCATCGTCATCGTGCTTGGCTTGGCCGCATTCGCCTGCATGTGGTTCGGTGGTCGCAAGGTCATTGAGAAGGTACTCACCGCTATCGTCGTATTCATGGGCGTGGTGTTCCTCGTAACCGCCCTCGCTTCCAGTCCCGATTGGGGCGCGGTGCTGAAGGGCCTGTTCACTCCTCAGATTCCCGAAGGTGCCGGCATCCTGACTGCCGTAGGCCTCATTGGCACTACCATCGTGCCGTACAACCTGTTCCTCCATGCCTCATCGGCAGCCCAGCGCTGGACCGACCCCGAGCATGTGAGCGACGCGCGTTTCGACACCGCACTGTCCATCGGCTTAGGCGGCATCATTTCCATGGCTATTCTCATTTGCGCGGGTGCAAACATTTTCGGTACCGGCGTTGAGGTCAAAAACGGCGCCGACATGGCCGTGGCACTGTCGCCGGTGCTGGGCGACTGGGCAACGTGGCTGATCGCCCTTGGCCTTCTGGCTGCCGGTTTCTCCAGTGCCATGACTGCACCGTATTCGGCTGCCTACGCCGTAAACGGCGTTTTGGGCTGGAAGAAGTCGACCGATGACATCCAGTTCAAGGCTATATGGGTTGTCGTGCTCCTGTGCGGCTGTGTTATGGCCATCGTGTGGGGCTCCAGTCCTACGCAGCTCATCTTGGTTGCGCAGGCGGCAAACGCCATCATCCTGCCCATCATGGCATTCTTTGTTATGTACTGCGCCAACAGCAAGGATTTGGGCACGTTTAGAAACCATGCGTTCGCAAACGTCTGTGGCGTGCTAATTATCGTTATCACGTTGTTCATGTGCTACCGCAACATGAACGCATTTATCACGTCGCTCTCCGCTCTTATCAGCGGCTAGGCACACTGACTGGCTGCTGGCTCGCTGATGCTCCTTCAGTAAGCCAGCAGCTCACAGATATCTATCGGTGCCGAGGTGCTCTCACGTCAATACCCGCTGAACCAAGCGCTTCACGCACCTGTTGCACAAACTGCAGCGCATGAGCATTGTCGCCATGAACACAGATCGTGTCAGCTTGCACCGTAATGGTTTTTCCGTTCACGCTTTCAATCGTACCATCACGCACCACACGCACCACGCGCTCAACCGCAAACGCCTCGTCGACGATCATAGCGTTTTCCTGCGTTCGCGGCACCAGCACACCTTCATCGGTGTAGTTACGATCAGTGAAGAACTCCTGTGCCGTTTGCATGCCGAGCGTGCGCGCGGCCTCAATCAGCTGACCGTTCGCCAGCCCCACCACCACCAGCTGCGGGTCGGCATCATAGATAGCCTGCGCTACTGCATCAGCAAACGGCCGATCAACAGCGCAACGGTTGTACAACTGCCCATGAGGCTTTACGTGAGCCAACTCAACGCCTACCGCACGGCAAAACGCCTGCATCGCACCAACCTGATAGAGCACGTAAGCATATCCTTCGTCGGGCGACAACTTCATGTCGCGTCGTCCAAAGCCCTGTAAGTCGGGATATCCCGGATGCGCACCGATTGAGGTTCCCGCTGCGGCAGCACGTTGTACCGTGTTTCGCATGACAATTGGATCACCTGCATGCATACCACAAGCAACGTTCACGCTCGAAACCAAGGGAATAACTTGCTCGTCAAGCCCCAGCGTATAACGACCGAAACTTTCACCCAAGTCGGAATTCAAGTCGACGCAATCCATCGCGCACCTCTTCCTAGTTATTTACGCAAAACAGCCTTCCCTATTGTACGACACAAAGAGGGAAGGCTGTTCGAAGCATTGATGCAGGTCTGCCACTACATCGGCGGGTAGCGCAGCACCAGATACACACCAGCAATCAGAACTGTAATCAGCATCATCGGGAAGCCAGTTTTCGTGAACTGCATGAAAGTAATCTCGTGGCCGTTCTTCTTGGCAATATCGGAGAGCACCACATTGGCCGAAGCACCGATAAGGGTACCGTTACCACCCAAGCAGGCACCAAGGGATACCGCCCACCACAAAGGCGTTACATCCATGCCGGTAGATTCCATGGTCAGAAGAATCGGAATCATGGTGGCAACAAACGGGATGTTGTCCAGGAAGCTGGAGATTACAGCCGAGCCCACCAGCAACACGAGCATGGTGACAAACACGTCGCCGCCGGTTGCAGAGATAAGCGCGTTGGCAAGCATCTCGATAACGCCGGTTTCAGCCATGGCGCCCACGATGATGAACAACCCGGCGAAAAACGATAGCGTTGTCCATTCCACCTCATGCAATGCACGCTCAATGCTTTCGCCCGAAATGAGCAACAGCACGCCAGCAGCCGTGAGCGCGATAACGCTCGATTCAACATGAAGCGCACCGTGGGCCATAAAGCCAATGACCACAAACACCATCACCACGACGCTTTGCCTCAGCAGACGCATACTCTTCACATGATCGTACTCATTGAGCTCCATGATGCGATGACGCTTCTCGTCATCAACATGCATCTTCTTGCCGTACATGATGTAGAACATGCCAATAACTACTGCCAAGATAACCACAACCACCGGTGCATCAACCATAATAAAGTCGGCAAACGAGTAGCCCGCAGCCGAACCAATCATGATATTTGGCGGGTCACCGATAAGCGTAGCGGTGCCACCAATATTCGACGCGAGAATCTCGACCATGAAGTACGGAAATGGATTAACCTCGAGCAGCTTACACACCGTCACCGTCATCGGTCCGATGAGTAGCACCGTGGTCACGTTGTCAAGAAAGGCCGATAACACTGCGGTCAACAGCACGAACAGTACCATGATTATCCACGGGTTACCCTTCGCGGCACGGGCACACTTAATGGCCAGAAACTCGAACAGGCCCGACTGCTTCACCACTCCCACGAACAGCATCATGCCGAACAGCACGCCAAGTGTGTTCATGTCCACGTGCTCACATGCTACGTCGAATGGCAAAATGCCGATCAGCATGACAAGCGCCGCGCCGGAGATAGCCGCAAGCGAGCGATGGAGCTTCTCCGACATGATGAAGACCATAACCACCACGAACACCACGATGGAAACGATTTGACTCACATCCAACGGAATTCACCTCTTTAATCGTACAGGGCAGGTCGTAGGCACCACGAGGTTAGCTTACTTCTAAGTATGCCCTTTTCTATGCACAGTCTTTACATTCGGTACATTCTACCGCGTTTGTAATTCGTTTATCCAAAAAACAAGGCCCTTGCAACGTTGTGTCAAGGGCCTTGTGGCTCTACTCGTAGCCTAATTTGTTAGCTTGTCTTCCCCTGGGGCAACTTGGCATTCTCTTTCATTGCCCGCAACTCATACGTCATATCAAACACCAAATCGGGCTCGATGTCGGGATAGTATTCCTTGAATTCCTCCAGCGACTCCATTTGCACGAAATGCTGCTGGAACATGTCGTGATAGCAGATGACAATCTTATTCTTTTCTGCTTCGACAGCGGCTGCCGCTGCAGCCTCAGTATCGTAGCGATGGAAGCCGTCCTCTCTAGCCTTGTCGTACTCGTTAAGCACATACGATGTTGTCGGCTCGGGATCGCCACCAGGGAAGATACTCTTCACCCTCTTTGTTCCCATGCGCGTACGAACATCGTGGATAATCATAAACGCAACAAGTGCAAATCCTACGTAGCCATTTAATCCGTACAAGATGTTTACCAAACCCTGATACGGCAAGAAGCACGCAACAGCACAGCCCAGGCAACCGCCAATAATTACGAACAGGCGATACATTGCCGTACCCTCTTTGGCAATGCGGCCAATGCCGGTCCACAGCAATGGAACCGAGGTGGTATAGATACCACAGAACACAATGAAG
Organism: Adlercreutzia sp. ZJ138; assembly: GCF_011038935.1. Classification (NCBI taxonomy): domain Bacteria; kingdom Bacillati; phylum Actinomycetota; class Coriobacteriia; order Eggerthellales; family Eggerthellaceae; genus Adlercreutzia; species Adlercreutzia sp. ZJ138. The sequence goes on from NZ_JAAKEA010000002.1 coordinate 61,009, forward strand.
GCGTAAATGGTACCGAAAACTGGATTGATCTTGTTCGCCATAACCAGTGCAGGAATGTCGGCAACGCTCGTGTTCGGAATGTCAGCGATGAGCGCCAGCACGCACAGGATGGTAGCAGCAGCGATAAACACCGTCGATAAGATCATACCGATGTTCACCTCGCGCAACCGGTTCTTAGCGCCCATTTCTGCAAGGAACGTGGCAAACCACAAGATAACGAAACCGGCGTATGATGCACCCGACGCAATGGGGTTACCACCACCAACCTGACTTATCACGTCAGAGTATTCACCCGCATCGACTGCTGCCATGTTCTCCGGCAAGTTTTCGATGTTATTACCAAGCGAAATGATGGCCAGCGCGAAGATCATGACAACGATCACCGGGCCAATCTTTCCCAGCGCATTCACGATGCCGTCAAGACCAAACACAACAGTTGCCACTACCGCAACGGTCAGGATAATGGCACCAACACCGTTCGGCAGGCCCCATTGCTGCTGTGCGGTTGAGTTAGCGGCACCGCACATCACAAAGAAACAAACATAACAGAATATGGCTGCGAAGTAATCATAGAACTTACCAATATACTTGCCGCAGTAGTGCCCATAGATGTCGCCACCACGCTCAAGCTTAAGCCGGTTGCCGTTTGTGGCAAACGACAAGTTCGTGTACAAATAGATACCCATGGCCACAATAACGACCACGAAGAACAACGAGCCGTACGACGCATCGTATTGCATGACCTCTTGCATGGTCGCAAAACCGGCACCGATATAGAACGCGATGCACGCCCCACAGAAGCCTATGATAGCCGCAAGGCTTACTTTCCCCTTTCCCATAACGCAATCCTCTCAAAACGTAACGACTTTGAATAGGTTTTACCGTTATTGCCAACATCGTAGGATGCAACGCACCCTACGAAATAGCACACTGCTTTTGCAGATATCATCGTTTACATCATGCAGAATACACAAAACCACGGCCAAGTTACGTACTACTTGGCCGTCGCGATGTGCAGAATGCAGCCGAAAAAGAGGTGCCATTTCATCGCCATGGTTCGCACATGAGCGATCTCATTTGCTAACCATGGTTATACTACCATGGTTAGCATAATTGAAAAGGGGTTTCTTTTATGTTAGCGATAATTAAACTATCATGTTCAGTAAGTGGCATTACGCCATGACAGCATGCGTTTCGATATAGGTGCTCAGCACTTCCGTAGCAAACTCGCGTGCGCTACGCCCTTCCGATATGCCCTGAACGATTGCACCATCTACAAGGATCGACACCATATCAGACGACAAGGCAACGCCACTTCGCGAGACAATTCGCTCGATAGCCTGATTCAGTGATGCCCTCCCTGTGCGATACGCTTCGGTAACACTTGGCGACTCATCTGCCAACAACAACTGCAAATAGTGCGCAGAGAGCTGCGTGTCCTCGTTCGGTAAACACGCCTTCACCAATAAGTCAACCACGTTGGCACGGCATGTCGCACAATCCATAGATTCAGCCTCCGCTGCAACATTATCGGCTCGCTGAATCCACAACTGCATGTTGTAACGGGCAGCTTCCTGAAGCAACTGAGATGTCGATTCGAAGTAATAACCAACGGAAGAAGATGCAGCGCCCGCCCACTTGGCAACCTTACGATACGTAACCGCACCCGGTCCCTCTTCACGAAGCAACGCTGCAGCAGCTAAAACCAAAGAAGTCCTTGTAATTTGCGCTTTCAATGACTTCGGATTCTTCACTGCTTCGTTCATAACGCTCCTTCTGGTTTCAAGTACATTACGGTATCGGCGGAATTGCCGTTGGCAAGTATAGTGCCGCTTTGAAGAAGTCTCGTGAAAAACCCGTCGAATCCGCAAATTGTCGCGAGTTATAAGGGTCACAGAGGATCACAAAAGATAGAACACGATGAAACACGTATAGGAAGACACTGGCTGAAGCTGTCTTGTCATGTGTTAATCAGCAAGGATGGCAACATTAATCAGTGGCCACCTATACGTAATCGCGCCCCGCATACGCGGGGCGCGATTCAAAACTCCTGTGAGTTCCGAGTTAAACTCGTCCGATAGATCGAACTAGTTCTGGCCGTGGATCTCGGTCAGGCTCGTGCCAGAGTGCTCCTTGGAGCAGATGATGGCGATGAGCGCGATGATAGCGATAGCCACGAAGTAGAAGCCAGGAGCCAGCTGGTTGCCGGTGACGTTAACGAGCCACAGGCAGATAGCGGAGCAGGAGCCGCCGAAGATAGCGTTCGCCAGGTTGAACGTGAAGGCGAATCCGGTGTAGCGAACCTCGGTGGGATATTGCTCGTTCAGGTAGCTAGCCAGCGTACCGTCGTTGATGCAGAGCAGCAGCGCCATGAACAGCTCGACAGCCAAGCAGATCGCGAAGTTCAGCGTACCGAGCAGCATGTAAGCGGGCACCGTGAAGATAATGAAGCCAGCAGCAGCGATAAGCAGCATCTTCTTACGTCCGAACGTGTCGGAAATATGACCGGACAGGAAGATCATCGCGATGTAGGCAACCAAAACAATGGTGGTAATCGTACCGGCCTTAGCGGGGTCGTACAGCAAAACAGCCTCAAGGTAGTTCGGCATGAAGGTAAGCACTGCGTAGAAGCCGATGGCGTTCAGCATTGCAGAACCGAAGCAAATAAGGGTGGTGCGAGGATACTTAAAGATAACGTCGCGAACGGGGGTCTTGGCACCCGTGCCGCCCTCGGAGTGAGAAACCATTTCCTCATACACCGGAGAGTCGGTGAGGTGAGTACGGATGTAGTGCGTAATGTAGCCCAGCGGCAGAGCCAGCAGGAACGGGATACGCCAGCCCCAGTTGACTACGAAGTCGGACTCAGCACCAAAGATGCTGAACATACCAGTTGCGAAGAACGAACCAACCAGCAGGCCAGTTGCGGTGGAAGCCGGAACGGCGGACACGTACAGGCCGCGCTTCTCGGTGGGAGCGAACTCAGCGATGAACGTGGAAGCGCCAGCATACTCACCAGAAGCAGAGAAGCTCTGCAGGCAGCGCAGGCACAGCAGCAGCAGTGGAGCGCCAACGCCGATAACGGCATAACCAGGCAGGCAGCCGATCAGGAACGTTGCACCGGACATCAGCAGAATGGAAATGGACAGCGCCCATTTACGGCCCTTCTTGTCACCCATGTTGCCCCAGAACAGAGCACCAATGGGACGAACCAGGAAGGACAGAGCAAAGACGGCAAACGCCGACATGGTGGAAACAAGCTTGTCTTCGCCGGGGAAGAACACGACGGCGATGACAGTTGCCAGATACGAGTAGGAAGCATAGTCGAACCACTCGATAAAGTTACCCAGGAAGGACGAGAAGACGACCTTCTTCAGGGTTGCGTGCTGCTCAGCAGCAGATCCGTGGATTTCTGCCATGGGTATCTCCTTAAAACCTTTGGCAATGAATAATCGAGGGGCACCTGCACCACAGGCATAGATCATGCCGTCTCAAAAACCAGAACTCAAATCCCCTGTCTGATTTTTGGTCTGCATGACCAGCGGATGAATCAACCCCTCATCAAGGGGGGCTTGTTCTCTTTCGAGCAAGCCCCCCTTTGTCTCATGTGAAGCTGTTAGCCTCTCGTTGAGACGAACTTCCGCTCACGCGATTAGTCGTTCCACATCTCCGGGTGGATCAGCGTCGGGTCGGCAACGCGGTTCGGGAAGTAGTCGAGGCACTCGCCCTCGCGGTAAACGTCAGCCGTGGAGCAATGCAGGCCGCCGCCGAAGGCGTAGGCACCGCGCAGGTCAACGGGGATGACGTTCTGACCGAGCTGGTCGGCCTGCTCCTGCTGATACTTCTCGGAAGCCTCGATGATGGTGGTGTCGGGGTCGAGCACCAGCACGTTCATGGACAGCCACACGGAGGAGTAGCACAGCTCGGGCGGCTCGGTGTGAGCCGGCTGAGCAGCGTCGACGATCTGCCAGTCGTTGGCCTCAAAGATTGCCTTCTGCTCATCAGGCAGGTGGCGAACCGGGTTGTTGGTGATCAGGCCCGGCTTGTAAGGCACGAAGGTGGCGTCGATGTGGATCGGATAGGGGTCGCCCGGGAAGTTAACCGCATGGATACGGTACTCGGGGTAGTAGCGCTGGAACCACTCCATAGCGGTGCGGTTGGTGGTCAGGCCATGCTGGATGAAGAAGTCCTTGCCCATACGCATGACGTCAGCAGCGTCCCACATCGGCTCGACCTCAGTGGTCACGAAGTCCTTGTTGGCGGTGCGCTCCAGGCGCTCTTCCAACGTGATCTTCTCGTCGTAGTAGTTGTGCTTGTAGGACTTGTCGGTCAGGCGCGGACGCGGTGCCTGGGTCCACTTGAACTCGGGGTCCTCGTCGAAGTACTGCTTCATGAGCGGCCAGTAGGCCAGATACTCGAAGTAGCGGCAACGGAAGGAGTTCGCCGAAGCCATGATCTCGTTGCCAACCGTGAGCAGGATGTCGCGCGGGGGCATGCAGGTCATCATGGAATCGTTGGTGAAGTCAGGCGTGCCGATCTTCTGGTTCCACTGCAGAGGCGTCGGGCGGTCAACAACCACGCCGCGCTCTTCGAGAGCAGAAACCAGGTTCTCGAGGCAGGCGTTGCCAACCTCAACGGTGCGCAGCGGGCGCAGGCCCCACATGCCGCGCATGTCGGAGTCCACAGGAACCTTCTCAGAGGTTGCGGGCTCCTCGGGAGGAATGACGGAGTTGTCGCAGCGGCCAACGATGACGCGCTTCAACGGATCCCAGTCATTCCAAGACTTGACTATCTTCGCCATGACAGTCTCCTTTCTTTGGCAGAGGTCTTCTCTGCCTATACTGGCTATGCAGCTATCTCGCAGCCGATACGTTAGAAGAAGATTAAGGAGACTGGTGCCTTGAGTGCTCCTGAATCCTTTCCGTCGCACGTCTACCAGAATTGCCGATGTATCCATTAAAACACTCTTTTTGTTCACCTGCAACAGGCAAATTTGAGTGCCATTTAGACCCACATTCGATAAATTAATTGTGCAGTTGCACAATTTCTTGAACCCTTTATCTTTGACTCATACATGTTAATAATCATTCATTGGATATTATCGCGTTCACAAATTTCTTTGCGCATATTCAGCTCGCAATTTGTCCCAATTCATGCATAACTTTTCGCTCTGAAGAATACGAGAAATGGAGACACTCTGCACAAAATGTCTCTAGCGTGAACCCTTTTTCGCATTTTCTTTTCGTGCTTTCGCTCAGAAAAAAACATGTCTCCCAAAGCGAGAAGTGCTTTGGGAGACATGGGCACCACAATACTGTCCATCGATATACGTTTGGACTCTCATCGCAGCCGCGACAGAAGCACGAACACATACGCTACAACGTGGCGAGCGCCTGCTTCAAGTCGGTGATGATGTCGTCTGTATCCTCAAGGCCCACCGAGTAGCGAATGATGCCATCGGTAATACCCATGCTGGCTTTCACCTCGTTGCTCACGTTGTGATGCGTCATGCTGGCCGGGTGCTGTACAAGCGATGCCGGATCGCCCAAGCTCACCGCAACGTGTGCGAGCTTCATGGCGTTGACCACCTGCTTGCCCGCCTCAAATCGGCTGCGTCCGCCGAGGCCGTCCTTCAGCTCAAACGACAGGATACCCGTGTACAAGCCGTTCATCTGCTTCTTGGCAATCGCATGGTCGGGGAAGCTCTCCAAACCCGGGTATAAAACACGCTCAATGGCAGGTGAACTTTCCAGGAAGCGCGCAACAGCCAGCGCGCTTTCGCAGTGACGGCGCACACGCAGCTCAAGCGTCTGTAAGCCACGAATGATCAAAAACGCATCGAACGGCGAGCAGAAGCATCCGCCTGTTTTGGTAACGCCGATGTTCTTAATTTGCGCGATATCATCAGCTGAACCCACAATGACACCCGCAATAACATCGCCGTGACCGTTCAGATACTTCGTCACGCTATGCAGCACGATGTCGGCACCGCAAGCGAGCGGATACTGCACTGGCGGCGGAGCGAACGTGTTATCAACGACAACCTTAATGTCGCGCTCGCCCACTACCTGCGCAACACCGGCGATGTCGGTGAGACGCATCATGGGGTTCGTGGGCGTTTCAAAGTAGATCATCTTCGTGTTGGGCTTGATAGCTGCAGCAACCGCGTCGAGGTCGCCTGTATTGACCGGCGTGACCTCAATGCCGAACTTCGGCAGCACGTCGCGAATGACCACATTCGAGCAGCCATACACGCAGTCGCCCACGATTACGTGGTCGCCTGCCTGCAATAGCCCGATCATCACCGAACCCACAGCTCCCATGCCCGAGCCGGTGGCAACACAGTCCTCGCCGCCTTCAATGGCAGCCATCTTCAGCTCGAGCGCACGCACGGTAGGGTTGCCGCCACGCGAATACACGTAACCAGGTATCGTGCCCTCGAATTTCGCGATACCATCTTCCATGCTGTCGAAACAAAACGTCGACGTTTGGTAAATGGGAGTCGCCAGCGCACCGTAGGCTGGGTCAGGCTCCTGTCCAGCATGAATGGCGCGCGTAGTAAAGCCCGCGTTCGACAGATCAAGTTCCTCCACGGATTATTCCTCCTTTGCTTTTGCTAACGCTCGCCAGCGTGCGAGCACTTCGTGTTTTGTTTCTTGTCAGATCGGCTCGACAACGCCTGCAAACGCACGATCGAACAGGTCAGTCGACGCTTCATCCTGCTGCACAAACTCCGGCGTACCCACATATTCGTGCAATACAGCAAGACGGGGGTCATCAGCGCGTATGCCCAGATCCGCAAGCGTGCAGGGCATGTCCATGGCACGCATGATGCGCGTCAACCGACTGACCTCGTCGGGTGTATTGTTGTACACCACCTGAATGAGCAAACCGATGGCAACCAGCTCACCATGCAAGTATGGCGCAGCCTCTTTCGTGAAATATGTGCGCATGCCGTCGTAGAATTTGTGCGCAAGTGCGGTCTGATGAAAGCCTCGCGTAAGCGAGCTCACGATGCCCGTAAGCGCCAGGTTCACAAACGTCACCCGCTCCACGGCGTCGGTCAAGCGGCGCTGCTGCACGTCGGCATATGCCTTTGGCCCGTATTCGAGCAGCAACTTGCAATTAAGCCGCGCATGCTCATAGGCGCAGAAGCGCTGTACGTTTTCGCTCGTCGCATCAAACGTGGGCGACCCATTGGTTATCTCGTACAGCTTTGCCATGGAATCCATCATGCCGGCGGCGACGAGCCGCGCAGGCTGACAGGCCATAACCTGGGTGTCAACAAGCACAGCATTAATCTCGTGCTCATAACGCCACGTGCCGCCAAACTCGCCGCGCTCGGTATACAGAATACTCAACGGGCTGAATGCCGCACAGGTGGCAATACTCGTAGGCGCTTCGATGATGGGTACGCCTGCGTATTCCGCAATGGCCTTCGCGAAGTCCATGATGCGCCCGCCGCCCATACCAACCACCACGTCGCAACCAGCCTCACGCGCTTCCGCAGCGAACTGCTTCGCCGCCGCATGGGACGCATATCCTGCGTACATGTGGTCAACGAATTCCATGCGCGCTTTCCGAAGCGACGCGACCGCCACGTCACGGGCGGCCGCAAACGCATGCTCTCCTCCAATAAGGAAGGGCTTGGTGCCAAACCGGCGCACCTCTTTTGCCAGCCGACTAAGCGCTCCGGGCTCTTGGATGTAACGCCCTGCACCAGTTTTATACGCGATGTCAATGAACTCTTCGGTCATGAATATCCCTTAGTCCATCGTCCATTTCAGCATGTGATCCTTCACCTTTTCGAAGATCTGCATGACGATCACCAGTACAACAATCATGAACAAAAAGCCCGCCCACGTGTTGGCGTACAGACCGAAGTCGCCGTTCTTCTTGACGAAGTAGCCCATGCCGAACTGAGCGCTGTACATTTCAGCGAACACCAAGATGATGAACGAGCTACGAAGCGATGTAACCAAACCTGCCATGATGGAGGGCATGGCTGCGGGAAGCACCACCTTCGTGAGTTTTTTCATGCCGGTCAAACACAATGTGGCCGCGTTGTCGAGATAGCGCTTATCGATGGTCACGATGCCGGTGACGGTAGCGAACAGCGTCGCCCAAATGGTGTTGTACACGATCATGCAAATGGATGCCGACGCGAATGACGGAGCCAGATGCAGGATGAACGGCGACAGCAAGATGGCCGGAATCACACTGACAGCATAGATGATAGGGTAAATGCTCTCACGCAGGCGCTTGTTTAAGCCCATGAGAATACCAAGGGCAAGCGCAATCACCGTGCCGATGATGAGCGACGGAATAAGCAGCCGCATGGACGCCATAAAGTTCATAGGCATGACGTCGGCGTTGTCCTTGAATGCGTTGGCGATCTTGTCCACCGTAGGGAACAACACCGGATCGAGTATCGCCCGATCGGTGACGAACTTGTACAGCAAGAAGATACCCACCAACAACACCGCAGTGATCCAGTACTTCTTTACGAATTTCACGATATGGTCCATGCGCGTCCCTTGTCCGTCTGTTTGCCTGTGCACGGCCGGCGGCCCGAGTTGACTCGAGCGTGACCGGCCGCCTGTTTGCGGGCCACACATGCGCGACCCGCACTCCTACCTTGCGTTTTGAGTACTACGCGTTGTACTCTTCGAAAATCTCGTTGCGCTTGTCGTAGAAAGCCTTGCTTTCCGCACCATACTTCTCAGTGCATTCGTCGAGCGCAGCCTTGTACAGCGAGGTGTCGATATGATCCTCGATGTTGATGTCCTCTGCTCCCTCGGGGAACAGACCCATCTCCATCATCCAGTCCCATGCACGGATGACCGAGCTCTTGTACGGGTCGAGGTCGAGGTCGTAGTGCTCGTTGTCCATGTAGGCCTTCACGTAATCGACCGTAGAGCCGGTCTGCTCGACAACGATCTCAGCAGTTTCGTCGCGATGCTGCTCGTACCAATCCTGCGCGCGCATCCATGCGACGAGCATGGCGGTTACCGCTTCGGGGTTCTCATCGAGGAACGCCTGACGGGAGTCAACACGGCAGCACGAGTAGTTCGGCGTGATGTCGCTGCAGTAGGCCATAACGTCGATCTCGTCAGCCAGCTGCTGAATGGTGTAGTTCTGGCTGGTGCCGCAAATGGCGTAGTCGGCCTTACCGGTGCGCACAGCCTCTACACGGTCAGCGTGGTTGGAAAGCACGATCGTCTCAACCTCATCCATGGTATGACCAGCATCGTAGAACGGGCCAAACACGGCGAACTCGTTGCCCGAGCAAGCAATTGTCTTGCCAACCAGGTCCTCAACGCCATTCCACTTAGTACCCTTCTTGGCGATGATGGGCATGCAACCATTGATCATGTAGCCAGCATAGATGGTGAGGTCCTGGCCGGAGGCAACATGCGTGAGCGGCAGGTTGGTGCCGTTGTTGGACAGCACGTCAACCTTGTCGGAGAACAGAGCAGCGAACGCATCGTCGGACGAGTTGAACACCGACACCTCAACGTTCACGCCAGCATCCTCCAGGTAGCCATTCTTCTCGGCAATAGCGTTGAAGATGTGACCGTCGTTGGTGGTGCCCAAGCGGATGGTCTTCTTCTCGGCCGGCTTCTCTTCAGTGGCCGGTGCCTCTTCAGCAGCAGGCTCGGTGGTGCTTGCAGGTTCCTCGCTCGAGCAGCCGGAAAGTGCAACTGCCGCCGCGGCAGCCGCAGTTGCCGAAAGCCCGACGAACTTGCGACGCGAGATGTTTTCCATGGTTCGTTTCCTTTCCTTCTATCGCACGAGGCCCTCCCTCGCGCTTCCCTCTTTTATTCCTCAACGTGACTGAGCACGTCTTGGTTGATATATTGCACGAGCTCGTTTCGCAGCTCGATAATCTGTTCGCTTTCGTACATACCCTTGCGGTCGGGCTTTGTTTCGGCAGGCAGCTCCTTCTCGAAGATGATCTGGCTGGGCGACTGCCCGAACACGTAGATACGCGTGGCCAGAAGCAATGCTTCCTCCACATCGTGCGTGACGAAAAACACGGTTTTCTTCTGCTCTTCATGCGACCACAGATCGAGCACCATGTCCTGCAGGCGCGCGCGAGTAACGGCGTCAAGTGCGCCGAACGGCTCGTCCATGAGCAGGATGGGCGGATTCATGCTGAACGAACGCGCGATAGCGCAGCGCTGTTTCATGCCGCCAGAAAGCTCTTTGGGGAACTTGTCGTACACGTCGGCAGAAAGGCCCACCGACTGAATAGCCGCAAGCGCCATGTCGCGACATTCGCGCTTCGACTTCTCCGGATAACGCTGTCGCAGTGCCAACACAATGTTTTCGCCCGACGACATCCAGGGGAACAGACCGTAGTCTTGAAACACGACACTGCGCGTGAGACTGGTTCCCCTCACCTGCTGCCCGCCGACTGAAATGCTGCCACTCGTCGGCTTCTCCAAACCAGCAAGCAGGCGCAGAAACGTGCTCTTGCCGCAGCCCGACTGCCCCAGCAGACACACGAAGTCGCCTGCGTTCACCTTCATATGAACGTTGTTCAGGATGAGGCGATCGGTTTCCGGATACGCGAACGAGAGGTTGTCAACGACGATGTCATTCATGGTGGGTGGTCTCCTTTTGCGGACAGATACAGGGGGCAGCAGTAGCTACAGGAACTGCGGAGGCAACAGGCGCGGTCGGCATCGAAGCTTCCGGGGCCGAAGGAGTAGCCGAGGCTTCCAAGGCTGAAGACGTTTCCAAGGCTGAAGACGATTCCGAAGTGGCATTTAAGCCGTATGAGTGTGCTACGCAGGCAAAATGCGGGATAGCCGCATCGATGGTTTTCGCCGACACGCAAAACGACAAGCGCACGTAGCCAGGGCAGCCGAACTCGCCACCGCCAACAACCACGATGTTCTCGGCAAGCAAGCGATCAACAAAAGCCTGTTCGTTGCCATCGGGCGCGGGCAGTAGCATGTAAAACGCACCGTTGGGCTTTACCGGGGAAAACCCCACCGAGCAAAGCGCCTCGTACAACGCGATGCGGTTGCGGTCATACTGGGCGAGGTCGGCGAAGCTATCTACGCAGTGCTTCGCCATACGCTGGGCTGTAGCGGGAGCGTTCACGAAACCCAAATCACCCAACGACCGGCACAAGCCTTGTCTAATGATTTGCTTGTCGTTCAGACCAGGTGCCATAGCCACGTAGCCAATGCGTTCGCCGGAAATGGATGCCGATTTACTGAACGAGTACACCGTAAACGTGTTGTTATACAGCAACGGCCACTGCGGATTTTGCGCGCTATCGAACAGAAGCTCGCGATAGGGCTCGTCGGATACCACATAGATGTCGTGACTAAACGCCTGCTGCGCGCGCTCGGCAGCGTGCGCAATCGCTTCGGCCACCGCATGCGGATACACCAAACCCGACGGGTTGTTCGGCGTGTTGACAAGCACTATTTTCGTGCGCGGCGAGAACGCTTCATCAAGACGGCTCACATCGGGCAGCATCGTTTCCCTACAATAAGGAACCTTCACCACACGGGCATCCCAGTTTAAAGCGAACGCTTCGTACGCTGGATAGTACGGGCGGAACACGATGATCTCGTCACCCGGATCGAGCAGCGTTTGCATGACGATGTTTAAGGCGCACGCGGCACCTGTGGTCATGACAATATCTTCCGTTGTGTAATCAATGCCGAACCTCGCTTTGAGCGAAGCCGCCATCGCGTCGCGAACGTCAGAGTAGCCGGCGCTATCCATGTACCCATGCATGTTCGGCTCGTCGGGTAGGGCGGCCGTTTCCTTTAGCGCCGCCGCAACCCCCGCCGGACAAGGGGCTGTAGGGTTTCCGATGCTTAAGTCGAACACGTTGTCCGCGCCATGTGTGCGCGCAAGCACGCCGGCGCGTTCAAATGCCTCGCGGATAGCAGACCGCCTGCTCAGGCGTACGCGCATACGCTCTGAAACCACTGTGGCCTCTTCCTGTAAGGTTGCTACATGCTGCTGCATGCCGCTATGCAGAATGTCATTTGTGCAGAATCGTGCAAAGCCGCTGTGTTCTTCCCCGCCGTTTCCCGTCAAGGCAAACAGCAGAAGAATGCGGCTTTTAAAATGCACCTTCCCTCGACCGATCGTAGGCCCATTAAGAAGATGCTTGCAGAACTGTATGCGTACCGAGACGCTTGCAGCAACCGTTGGCAGAATCGGTTGCTGGTCGCGATTATAATACATTTGTGCATTTGTGTTGAAATAATTTAGTTGCAACAGTTAATTTGTTCGCTGCCTTTGTTCACCATTATTCGTCGCCGCGCTTCCGCGTTTGCATCTTGTGTGTTGTATCTTGCATGTTTGCGCGCCTGTGCTCCCTTATAATCGGCGCAACGACAACTATCACAGCAAGTACGGAAATGAAAGGGGCGAAACCACCATGGGCGAAACTGCAAAGGGCGAAAACGAGAACCTCGAAGGCAGTAACATACCCGACCCCTGCTTCGATTTAACGCTCGAACGTTACCGTGGCGAAGGACGCGCCGTGGTCGAGGTGCCCGAAGGGGTGACCCGCCTAGCCGATGGCGCGTTTGAAGATTGCACGGATGTTGAATGCGTGGTGTTGCCCTCCACGCTCGAACGCGTGGGCAACCGGGCGTTCAAGGGATGCACGAGTCTGACCAGCATTAAGCTGCCGGAATCTGTGCACGTTGTGGGCAAAGATGCGTTTTTGGGGTGCTCGTCGCTCACACGGGCCACCCTGCCCTCTTCGCTTACTGCCATTCCCGCCACGATGTTTTCCCGCTGCTTGAAGCTCGAGCATGTTGATGGAGCCGAAAATGCAACAAGCATCGGACTCGGTGCGTTTCGTTCGTGCGCGAAAATTCGCAGCATCGACATGTTCGCCTGCGTGACCACTATTGGAAAAGATGCGTTTTGCGGATGCACTGGCCTTGCCGAGCTAACGCTTCCCGAAACACTGACCAACATTGGTGACGAGGTGTTTCGCGGCTGCAACGGTCTGCGCGCCGTCACGTTGCCGGACGGGCTCAAACACTTGGGAAAAAACCTGTTCAGGGATTGCTATGAACTTACTACCATAGCGGGTGCCGATCAGTATCTTGACAAGTATGCCGACGCCTTTCCCCGCGAGTTCGTCGAAGCCACCGGCCGTATTCGCCCGCAAGACAAGTGGCTCAAAACCAAGGAATTTAGGCAAGCCCACGAAGAATACGTCGAGCAGCTGCGCGAGGACGTGCGCTACTACCGCGAAGAGCTGGCTAATCTAGGGCAACTTCAGCGAGACGCCACAACGAAGGAGGGAAAACGGCAAAGCGAAGAACAGGCGACGCAGATTCGCGAACTACTGAACGAAGCGAATGGTCTCCTGAAAGAAGTCGAGCATCCCAGCATGGACGTGCTCGTAGAGTTCTTTTTGGCCGAGAAGGAAGCACAATCCTAGGAAACAGTGAGCAAGGGCCGTTTTGTTCTGGGGTGTTTGAGATAAGTACCCCAGCGAAGAAGTGGCGGAGATGCGTGCGAATCGAACACACCCAAGACGTTCTGCGCGCCTCGCAACGGCTTTGAAGGCCGCGGGAGCCACCAGGCCCCATCCATCTCCATAATCGCGATCAGAGTTCGCTGTATTATAGCCCACAGGCCGTGCTATACTCGCGAAGTCATTGATAATTCTCGAAATTTTCGAGCACGAATATGGGTCATCTCGTCCTCAACATGCGGTGTTTTAGCCTTGCGCCGCATCGTGTTTCGGCCGGAAGAACGAACACACAACCGGCCCGCTATAATCGACGAGCCCACAACCGAAAGGAACGCTTTATGTCATGCGGAAACTCGCGCCTTGACCAGGCGTATGACGAAAACGGGCGCATCCACCTAACGCGCCTGACCGATAAAGGCGGTTGAGCCGCGAAATGGGGTCCGGGCGACCTGAAGGATATCCTAGAAACAATAGCGCCGCCGCCGAACGCCGAGCTTTTGCAGGGATTCGAAACTGCCGATGACGCAGCGGTGTACCGCATTAACGATAATCAGGCAGCGGTGCTGACACTCGACTTTTTCACCCCGGTAGTAGATGACCCATACGAGTTTGGCTGCGCGGCAGCTGCCAACGCGCTGTCCGATGTGTTTGCCATGGGAGCCGTACCCGTAGCGGCCATGAACATCCTCGCCTTCCCCGCCGAGCTGGGAACGTCGGTTGTGGGCGAAGTTATCCGTGGCGGTTCCGACAAGGTTGCAGAAGCGGGCGCGGTTACGGTGGGTGGCCATACCATTGACGACGACGAGCCCAAATATGGTTTGTCGGTGTTTGGCATGGTGCATCCCAACCGCATCATACGCAACACGGGCGTTCAGCCGGGCGATCTACTGTACTACACCAAGCGTGTGGGAACAGGGCTTATGAACTCGGCATTACGCGCGGGCCTTGAAACCGAAGAGAGCATGCGCCCAGTCATCGAGCAGATGATGGAGCTGAATAAGGCCGGTGGCGATGCCATGCTGGAGGTGCGCCCGCATGCGGCCACCGACGTGACCGGATTTGGCCTGGTGGGACACTTGCACGAAATGCTGGAATCGAGCGGCTGCGGGGCGAAGCTGCGCTGGGACAGCATTCCCTTATTCGAGCGCGCCTACGACCACTCTTGCGCCTATTGCCGCCCGGGAAAAACATTCGACTTGATCGACTGGGCCGAAGACTTCACGTCTGCACGAGGTTTAACCGACGACGAGTTCGACAACCGCATGGGCGTGCTCTGCGACCCGCAAACGAGCGGTGGCCTCCTGGTTGCCATCGCGCCGGAAAACGCGCGCGCGTGGGAAGAAGCGTTTGAGCGCCATGCCGGCCGCGCACCTTGGCGCATCGGGCACGCAACGACGGCAGCCGCCGGAACCATCGAAATCGTCTAGCGTTCTATCTCGGCCATATCCTCGTACTCGAGATGCTGCTCAGTACACATCGCCACAATGCGGTCGCACGACTCGGGCTCGGCGTACCACGCCATACCACACCCGGCTGACATCTGGCGCGGCACCGTTCCTAAGCGCCCCGACACGCCGGCCTGCTTGCATGCAGCTTCAAACGCAAACGCGTCGGCTGTCGTATAGAACGAAACAACCAGCTTTATCTTCCTGCTGCGCATCGGCGCTCCTTCCCAACATCAAAACAGGCGGGCACTCACACCGAGGGCCCGCCTGCCGTTTCGCATACCCGCTCTTCTCGTTCGGGAAATGCGATTACAGTGCGCTATTCGATGGTAATGCGGAAGATGTCGTCAACTTCCTCCACACTCGCCTGGCGCTTCTTGCGAGCGGCAAGACGCAGGATATTATCGCGCGGCGTAGCGGTGTCCACCTCAACGACGATAGTCTCACCAGGATTGCCAGCCATGGCGTCGTTCACCATCATTAACGGCTGGGGGCACGACAGCCCTTTAGCATCGAGTTCGATCATGATTCGCTCCTTTACGCGTTGCGCTTCTTCAGGTTAACCGCCGCAATGGCGAACAGGGCCACGATACACACGATGGTTACGATCTGACCGCCCATCGTGGCGCCATCGGTGCTGGAAGCGAGGTTGAAATTATGTGCGCACGCAGCGCCCACCAGCATGCCGAGGAACGTGACCGCCGAGTCGCCCGAGCCGGAGCCGGCAAGTGCCAGCTGGCGAAGCGGGCAGCCACCCAGCAACACTGCGGCGAAGCCAACTACGTACAGACCGAGGATGTTCCACAGCGCCTGGGAATGAGCGATGGGCTGATCGGCCATGCTCAGCTTGAACCCACCAGTCACCAGGTTGTACACGAGTACGATACCGAACAGCAAGCCGATGGTGATAAGCCCGCTGAAGTCGCGCACCAGGAAGGTGTCGCGCAAGCCACCCGCAAAGCACATGCGGGACTTCTGCGCAACCGCACCGAACACGAGACCACCGAGCGTGGACACGAGCACGACGGCGTGCATGCTACCCGGGCCCTCCGTAGAAGCTTTAAACAGGGCCGTGGTAAGGCTTAACACCAGCACAACAACCAGCACGACAGGAAGGATGATGCCCTCCGCCTTGCCAACCTTCACTGCACGCCCTAGCGAGAAGCCCTTCTTCAGGAAGAACACACCGGTGACGATACCGGCGGCAAAGCCAACCAGACCGATCCATGCGTTCAGGTCGCCAGCAGCCATGCGCAGCACCATGCGAAGCGGGCATCCCAAGAACACCAAGGCACCGATGACCATCATAAAGCCCAAGAAGAAGCGAGTCAGCGGTGAAGAACCAGCGGTCGCTTTGTACTCCTTGCCGACGATAGCCATGATAAGCGCACCGACGACGATACCAATGATCTCGGGGCGGATGTACTGGACTTTAGCGGCAGAGTGCAACCCAAGTCCACCAGCGATGTCGCGAATAAAGCACGCGACGCAGATTGCCATGTTCTTCGGGTTGCCGCCAATGGCCAGCACAACTGCCACGGCACCGGCGAGCAAACCACAAACGACAAGCGTCGTAATCTCTTTCTTACGAGTATCCATAAGCAGTTTTCCTTTTTCGTTGCATTCAGATAGGTACGACAAGGTCAGAACGTGCCGGGTGGGGCGCGCCTGTGCAGAAAGCCCTATCGATAAGTCAAACTTCGATCGGCGCTCGCAGAACAACCCCTGACGAAATTACGGAAACCGTAATAGCGCACGTACTTGCAGACTAAGTAGCAAGGGTTATCGTCAATCGAAAGAGAGCAAGCCGGCAATCCCCTTACGCAGAATCGAAGACCCCCAGCTCCTCTCGGAATTCGTAATTGTAGCAGCTTAGTGCGAATTGTCCACCGGCGACACAACGTCGGGAGTAGCCTTTTACGTGCCTTTTACGCCTTGATGCGGCCCGAAACGCGATAGCGTCTTCATGCCTGCGTATCCGCCTCCCGAAGCGGCGACCGACGCTGGCAACATAACTTCCACAGTAATAGTCGAGACGCTGGCAACAATCGGGAAACTACTGCGTTGCAAAAGGGCAACGGACAAGGTGTAACGCATATCATTATCATAGGAAACGCAAACCAGCGAGAAAGCGAGGGATCATGGGAAACCGCATGCAAACGAACGACGCAGCGCAAGCGCTAAAGAGCATCGCGAGCAGCACAGCAAAACTCGCTTCGAATGCAGTGACGACAACCATCGTTCCAAAAGCTGCCGAAGCTGGCATGAAGGTGACCGCATTTGGTATCGAAGCGGCATCGACAGGAGCGAAAGCAGCCGTGACAAGCGCCAAAGCAGCCGCTCCTGTGGTTAAAGACGCCGCAAAGAATGCGGGGCAAACCGCAGCGAACGCCGCACGCGCTATGGATTCCTCTGACAGCCGCGCGGCAGGCATTGCTCAAACTGTCGCGGGCAGCGCGATTGCAGTCGCAGGCGTTCCCTTGCTCGTACTGCCCGGCCCCGGAATCGCCGCCATCGCAGGCGGCGCAGCGCTTGCCGCACGCGGCGTTGGCAAACTACGGAAGCAGAAGACGAACGGCACACCAGCGCGCGAGGGCAGCGCACCATTCAGTGTAGATGACACTGATAACAGTGATGGCGCAAACAACCTGTAATCGTTTTCCAATGAAATCACGAACAGGCAAGCATAAAAAAACCGGGCCCGGGTTGGGGGTCCCGGGTCCGGTCCCTCCCCGGACGAACCGGGGAGGCAAGAGATGAGGAGGGGTCAAAAGAGAAGCTTATGCCTCAGTTGCACCAGTCCAGGCCTTCATGCCACCCTCGAGGGTGAACACGTTGTCCATGTTGGCACCAAGGGCGTTCAGCACATCGGTGCCAGCCTGAGCGTACTTCTTGCCGCTGTAGCAAACAAGAACGATCTTCTTGTCGCCACCGTTTTCGCTGCCCGTGGCGTCCTTCATTGCAGCGCTCATGGTTTCAACGCCTGCAGCATAGTCGCCATTTACGGCAGCATCCTGGTCGGCGCTGATGGCACCCGGAATATGGCCAGCGTCGTAGTCAGCAACTTTACGCAGGTCAACGAACACGTACTCTTCGTTGTCCAGGTTAGCCTCAGCATCGGCTGGAGCCATCTGCTGCATGGCAACACCAGTCTCGGTGACCTCTACGGTACCAGCGTCGGCAGCATCGTCAGCCTCGTCAGTTGTAGCTTCGGTGCTTTCGGTGGTGGTGGGTTCGGTGGTTTCTTCTGCGGGCTCGCTGGAGCTGCAGCCGGCAAGCAGGCCACAAGACAGCGCGAACGCGCATACGGCAATTGCGATTTTCTTCATAACTAATTTCCCTTCCCTTTTGTCTAGCTCGGCCGTCTCACTATTGTACGGTCCGAATAACAATGCCGGCACGCATGAGCGAAGCCGACGCAAAAGCTCAACAGCATACGTGTGATTCTTGTGGGCGCATTAAGGCAGCTATGTGAGCCACCTTAATGCCGCACGAAATCGCACGACAGCTCGCCAAGCGAATTGCAGAATTAAAAACAACAAAAGTGGGCAAAGTATGCCCTTGTGCAGAAGTGACGCAGGTAGCAGAAAGATCTGCGTCGGTTGCTGTGAGACTATTGTATCTTCCAGCCACCCGAATGGCAACCATTTTTCTGATCGTGGTCATGCTAATACGATCAACACACGCAACCTTAACGCACGCAATGCACGTTAGCAGGCAGCGTGCTGGCTCGCTGGTGGTAACCCAAACTCTTCCCGCTCGAATTCCAGAAACTGCGACAGCGTTTCGGCAAGGCCACGATACAGGTTGCTGCGCGCTTTTGAAGCCAGGTCGGCGGCCAAGATAGGTGCCCAGCGTAGCAGATGATCGGTCAGAAAGGCCTTCTGCACGGCGCGGCTGTGGCCCGCCCCAGCGGCATCGAGGGTGCTCATGCACGCTTCTTCGCGTTCACACAGAAGTGCCATAAACTCCAGTTCAAAGCTGATGTGATCTTCGGGTAGGTTTTGGCTCTTTCCTACGACGAAGCCCTCAGCGCGGTATGCAGCCAGCACCTCGTCGCGAGCCTCCTGCATCATCAGGTGTTCGGGACTGGTGTACACCGACTCATACACTGCCACCGGATCGGGCGACATGTTCAGTAGAAGGGCGGCGAATTCAGCTGCGGCGTCGATACGCGCTTGCTCGATGTTGGCAGTGGAAAGCGATGCGAAATAGGCGCCCAGCGTCCCATCGGTAACTGGTGGCTGAGTAGCCGCTGCTTTCAGGAAATCGCTGGTTACTTCGTTCAGGAGCAGCGCTGATAGAAAGCGGTACGTTGCTGCACGGCTTTCTGCCGCCGTCGGCATTGCTTCCGCAAGGACTTCGGTGGCAGAGGCATCAGCGCTGGATTCCCTCGTTGAAGAGCCTGGATGGCGTTCATTCATTCTTGCAACCTTTCTTGCAGCCTTTTTTGCAGTGGCCAGTCCGATTGTACGGACCGGCCACTGCTGGTAGATTTAGAGCATAAGCTGGATACCCAGCATTGCCTCGAAGGCAAGCGGGGCAATGATTGCTGCGTGCGTGCCTGCAGCCAGCACGACGTAGCGCAGAGCCAAGCCGCCCACGAGTGAGCAAGCACCACCCGCAACGGATGCGGCGACGGGCAACTTCGTGTCCTTGCCGCTTGTTGCTGCGGCGATGGCGGAAATGACCAGGGGAATAGCCAGGCCAATGATCACAACGCCTGCCCAGAACGGCACACTCATAGCACCGCTCGTCAGAATGCTTGCGGAGTATGCGGAAGTGACATCGCTCGACAGAGATGTCAATACGAACGCCGCCAGTACTAGAGCTTCTACTACAACAGCTACGCAGATGGCGCGCTCGAACAGTGCGACCACCTTGGGGTTGTCGGTCTTGTCCTTGTCGAACAGCAGCACCATAAGCGTTAGTGCGAGACCTGTATCAACCGCCGATGCTAAGAACAGCAGCGGCAGCGTCCATGTTTGCCACAGTGGCACGGAGGGTGCAGCTCCCAGCAGCACTGCCGAGTACAGCGCTACGCATACAGCCGCAACAGCACCGATGATGGCAACCACCTTGCCCGCTGTCTTTGCACTTGTGCCCGCATTCTGAACGAGGCGGGGTGTAACCAGTATTGCGTTGACCAAGAACAGCACAGAGGCCACAAGCAGCAACCATGCACCGATGGTCATCCACGACGAGAAATTCACAAAACTCGTGAACATAATCAGCGCCTGAAACGGCTTCTCCGTTTCAGCGAGCAACGCGAGCAGACCTACAGCCAAAAACGCGAGCGCTGCCCATGATCCGTACGTGACCGTGCGGTTAAAGCGATCAGGTACAGCAAATCGCAGCACGGTTACGGCAAGAAACGTCCCAGCGCTGAGGCCTGCTAAGAAGAGGTATATGGCCGGCAGCCAGCCCCATACCGTTTGCAACTCAGCCATTAGAAACCTCCTTGTTTAGCAGCCATTGCTGTTGACTGCGGCCACTTTCTCGCCGCCATCATCAATTGCCAGCTCGTCGGGGGTCATCACAACCGTAGCCGCGGTTACCGTTGGTCCTGCTGTGGCGTTTGCGGAGGCCAGTGGAGTACCCACAATTTCTGCTGCAGTCATCTGCGACACAGCGTCACCCAGTTCAGCAAGCTCGCCAAACTGCAACGCCTGAGTGGGACACGACATCACGCAGTGGGGGGTGTCTCCCGGGGTGACGCCATTGCCGATACAGCAGTCGCATTTCTCCATACCTTCGTCGGTATACTGAGGCACGCCGAAGGGGCAAGCCATGAAGCAGTAATGGCATCCGATGCACTTGTTCTTGTCAACAACGACAATGCCGTCTTCCGAACGCTTCGTGATGGCGCCGGCCGGGCACACGCTGGCGCAGGCCGGGTTTGCGCAATGCATGCAGGAAAGCGAAATGAACTTGCGGGTGACGTTGGGGAACGTGCCAGTGGTCACTTCGTGCACCTTGCGGCGCGCCACCGTGCCTGCTTGAATGCCGTTCCACTGCTTGCAGGCGATTTCGCACGCCCAGCATTTGATGCACTTGTCGGTATCGACGTAAAATCCGTATTGCTTGGACATGGTTATTCCTCCCCTTCCTCGGTCTTGCTGATCTTAACCAGCGTCTGCTTCGCCATGGAGGAATGGAACGGGTCGAACTTCTCGATATCTGTGTTGTACAAAACGGTGGTGTCGGCGCCGCCGTCAAGACTGCCGTATCCGGGCAGGCCTAGTTCCTCGCACGATTGCCACCAGCCGCGACGGGCCATGAGCACTTCGGGAGATATGCCCTCGAAATACTGGGCTTGCAATTTGCACCAGCCGTAGGGCGATTCGATCTTCACCCAGTCGCCGTCGGCAATACCGTACTTCTTTGCCGTTGCGGGATTGATGCGTACCCACGGGTAGGGCTGCAGTTCGCGCAGGTAGGGGATGCTGACGTAGTAGCTGTGTTCGCACAGACGATATGCATGAACGTCGCTGATGATGAGCGGATACTCTTCCACCAGATCGGGGGTTTCGGCAATACCCTCGGGCGGGCCGGAGTACTCAGGCAAAAAGCCCAGTTCACCGGTTTCCATGCAATTCGGCTTGCCGCCAATCCATTCGTTGTAGCACTGCACTTTACCGTTCGGAAGCATGGCAAACAGCTCGCCGTAGTTCTGGTACACCGGATCGGTTGGCTTGGCACCGTCGGTGCGCTCGACAAAGATGCCGCCGTTGGCTTCGCGCAGCTGCTCGAGCGTGATACCGCTGCCGGCAAGCTGCTCGCGCAAGCATTCGTCCATGTCGCCGCCCCAGAAGTCATCGCCATATCCCATGGCTACGGCCAGATCGAGCAAGAAGTCCCAGTCGGAGCGGGATTCTCCCATGGGTTCTTGGATCTGCTGGTTCATGCCGATGAAGGTGCCAGCGGGCGAGTTCTTCGTGGCGAATTGCTGTCCCGCCTCATAGTGCGAACAGGCAGGCAGCACGTAGTCGGCGTAGTCACATGACGAGTTCCAGTGGGTATCTACTACTATGTAGAACTCCAGCTTCTTCAGCGCTTCGGCGACGTTTTTCGGCTGACGCGTGGCTCCGAAGGGGTTCGACCCCTGGCCGAGCACGGCACGCAGCGGGTAAGGCTCTTCGGACAAAATGCTCATCAGGCCTTTGTAGTATGCGGTTGACCCGCCCGATTCCCAGGTCTTAGGCCCTTGGTACCAACGCGGGAACTCGGGTGCAACCAAGTTGCCTACGCCGGGCGCGAAGCCGTTTTCCTTGTCGATGTCACTTTCGGGCATGCGGTCGGTCAGGATGTCGATAGCGCTTGTCTTAACCAACGGCGGGGGCGCAACCTTGCCTGCACCGCCGCCACCAGGAACATCCAAGTTGCCGGTAATGGCTTCGATCAGGCAGATGGAAACGCATTCCCAGTTGCCGTCGTTTTGCTGGTCGCCGATACCGTTGCCGTACAGAATGCCCATGGGCTTGGTGGTGCCCATGATGCGGCCGACGGTGCGAATCTGCTCGGCGTCAAGGCCGGTCTTCTCGGCGGCCCATTCGGGGCTGAACTGTTTCACGTGCTCAGCCAGCTTGTCAAAGCCGTTGCACCAGTTCTCCGCGAAATCGTGATCGTAGAGGTCTTCCCCGATGATAACGTTTAGGAAGGCAAGCGCCAGTGCGCCATCGGTGCCGGGGCGGATGGGCAGCCAGATGTCGGCCTTGGAGGTAAGCTGGTCCATCATCGGTCGGATGTCGATGAGCTTCATGCCGCGAGCCTTCTGCTTTACGATATTAGCGGGCTGGCCTTGGTTCACGGCTGAGTTCTCGGGGTTCGCGCCCCATATAACCAAAAGCTCGGTCTTGTCCATTTGTTTCGGCGCGCAATCGGCCTTCGGGCCAATGGAGATGCGCTTGGAAGCTGCGCGCTGCGAGGCACAGATAGCACTGTGCATGTAATTGGGTGTGCCATACACGTTCATAAAACGACGGCCCATTTGGGCGAGCACGGGCCAGAACTGCGGCGACAGCATTCCGAGAGCCTGGGGCATGCCGTCATCGGCAAGTTCTTTCAGTTTGTCGGCGAATGCCTGGATGCCTTCGTCCCAGGTGCAGCGCTCGAACTTACCTTCACCCTTTTCGCCAACGCGCTTCATGGGGTACAACAGGCGCGTCGGATCATAGATGGTCTGCATGGCTGCTTGGCCCTTAGCGCACAGCGAGCGCGATCCGCGGCCCCAGTTGTTGCCGGCGGCGGGGTTGCCCTCCACGTTGACCCAGCGGCCGTCTTTGATGTAGCACAGCGTGGAGCAGCTGGTACGCGCGGGGCCGCACATCTGACACCACGCGTGACGAACTTCAACTTCGCCTCCGTCGATTGCTTCCTGGTTGACCGGGGCCTCTTCCAAAGATGACGAGGTGCACCCCGTAAGTGCAGCCAACGCGCCCAGCGCAGCGGTTCCCTGAAGGAAGGTGCGCCTCGTCAGGCTTTTCTTCTCTGTCATAGTTTCCTCGAATCGTGTTTCGCAATGCGCAACCTAGTGCAGGCAACGTCGTTATCCAAGTCAGACAGGCGCAAGCGGGCAGCGTCTCGTTTCGATGGAGTCGCAGAAACTCGCGTCTCGCGTGGCGAGGTTGCGGTTCATTGCTTTGGTTGTCTCGTCGGTTTCGCCTTTGTCGCGCAGAACGATCGCGCGCGGCCTTGCATTGCGCGCTGCAAAAGCACGGAAGGAAGGATTGAGCAGAAGAAGACGTGTGGCAGAAGTGCGTCCTTGTTGTTATGTCCCCCCTTGACGCCTATTATAGGAGCGAGAATAAAATAATCAAGATCAGTAATTATCCTTCTTTTGACATAATGATTCGATCGGGAAGCGAAAAGAAAAGGATTATGGCTCGTGGTCGCGGACGTCGCGGCTCCGCACGGAGCGTAGGGATTTCGGTTGGTGTATACCGAATTGGAGTGCGGGGCGCGGAGATAAAGGAAGTACGGGGAATGGGGAAGCACTAAAGTACAGGCAATTCGTCGGCTGTCGACCACGCCAGTGCCCAACGACGCTGACTCCCGCCTGTATAAGCGGCCACTTTTTTCATGAAATGCGTGATTGTGTAGAATAAAGCTTGTCGCCCGCCACTTTTTCTACGAAATGTACGATTTAAAACGGGAAAAATGAGCGTTACTCCCGTTTCTCTGAAAACGCCGCCATATTTCCCCTGGTCAGAGAGAAGCGTTGTCTTCTTTGTAGCTTCAGCAGGCTTTATTTGCTACGTCACATCGTACATTTCGTAGAAAAAGTTCCCAAAACTACGGCTAACTTTGCACAATCGTATGTTTGGAATCCCTTCTGCGGAAAAACCCGCAGCCAATACGTCTGCCGCAGCTGACGCAACTAGAAAAAGAAGAGACAGGAAAGCGCCCGCGAGGGGCGCTCGGTGACACGCAGACTCGTAAGAACCACATGCGTGGTGGTAGCTTAGAGTCGAACTCGGGCGAGCCATTCTCACTATGATACAATTTGTCCTGTTTTCTCTATATCTACTATGACAGGATGCCACTTGTTTGGCGAATTAGTTACATGGTATCTGTTCTTTGGCGGCCTTGCCGGTGGTTCCTGCTTGGTGTGCTTGGGTGTTCGTTGGTATATCGACGTTGCATCATCTTCGGGCGAGGAAGAGAAGAATCGTTCCGAACTGGTTTTATGGCAGTGGGTGAGGTTACATTGTCGAACATATAAGGCAATGCTTATCATCGTCCTGCTTGCCGCCATTATGGGATGCATTTGTTTGCTAGGTGATCTTACTCGTCCACAGCAGGCCCATCTGCTATTCATTCAGCCAACTTTGTCGGTGCTCAATTTGGGCGCCATTGTTCTTGTGGCATTTGTCGTGTGTGTCGGCGTTCTTTTAGCGCTTAGTCTGCTGCCGGTTCGCTCGAGATGTCAGGCTTGCAGAGTTGTCGAGATCTTTACAGGGATACTGGCTGCAATCGTGATTGTTTATACGGGTGTCTATCTCAATAGCATGTGGACAGTAACTCCATGGTCATCACCTTTCCTGATTGCGTTGTTCTTGTTCTCCTCCTTGTCGACAGGCATTGCCACCATGCTTGTTGTTATAGGGTTATCGGATGTTTCTTATTTGAGTGTGGTCAAACCCCTCGAACGCTTGCTTGGAGTCGATGTCGCGTGCATCGTGTGCGAAAGTGTCGCATTGGGTGCGATGTGGTTGCAACTTGGAGATTTCGGTGAGTCATCTCTGTTCAAGTTACTTTTCATTGATGGCGCTCCTCTGCAATTCTGGGTGGGGCTTATCGTTTGCGGCCTTCTGGTACCGTTGGCTATAGAAGTCGCATTCGCGCGTCGAAAACGCATGAGGGCTTGGTTTTTGATAATTCTGGGCGTATTGGTGCTTGTGGGTGGTTTCTTTCTGCGTTTTTGCGTAATGAATGCCGCCGTAGAATACAAAGCACTCATGTTGATGGTTGCTTGATCGAGAAGATGACTAGATTGGCGAGGTAGTGGAAGAGCTAGAAATAGACGAACGTAGCAGCGTTCCCATTTGGCTGCAGTTGCGCAATAGGTTGATATATCTGATATCGTCGGGATACTACAAGCCAGATGATCGGCTTCCTACCGTACGCGAGTTGGCAATAGCCTTGAAAATCAACTATAACACCGTAAATAAGGTATACCTCAGCTTAATTCACGATGGCTATATCGTATCTCGTCGTGGACGTGGCACGTTTGTCAACGATATAGCCAAACCACGTAATGACAGTCAGGATTCACCAGCTGACAGCGTTATCGATTTGATGATTGATCGCTGTTTGGAGATTGGTGTTCCGTTGGACGACATTGCTAATCAGGTTATGAAGCGGGTCTCGCGCTATCGGGATGCGCAGGCGGATGCGATTGAGGGGGATGCGCAATGACAAAGAAAAAGAATCGTGTAACACCGGTAGACGATCGGAAAGCTGTTCGCTATGTAGATATCGAACAGGAGAGCACGACGACACAGTACGGATCGATGTTGTTTGCAGCCATTATGTTCGCGGTGCCGGTAGCTTTGGTATTGTGGCTGTTCTGGGATTTTATCAGCATTGGTGTCATTATAGGTTCGTTTGCGGTCGGCCTTGTATGTGCCAGTGCAGTACGGATTGCTTTTCAATGGGAAAAGGTGGCCATTGCTCGTTTCGGCAGACTCGATCGTGTTGTGGGACCGGGTATCTATTTCGTCATTCCCATCGTCGAATCTGAAGCTGCTAAGATAGATCAGCGTATTCGTACGACGTCCTTCGGGGCAGAAGAAACGCTTTCGAGTGATCTCGTGCCAGTTGATGTGGATGCAGTGTTGTTCTGGGTTGTATGGGATGCTGAGAAGGCTTGCACGGAGGTGCGTAATTACGAAGAGGCCATATCGCTATGTGCGCAGACCGCCATGCGCGATGTCATTGGTCAAATCAGTCTTTCGGAGATAGCGGTACGCCGTAGCTATCTCGATGAGGAGCTACAACGCATCATCTCTCTGAAAGTTGAAGACTGGGGGCTATCAGTTGTTTCTGTCGAGATTCGAGACATCGTTATTCCCAAGGAACTGCAGGATGCTATGTCAAGACAGGCTCAGGCCGAACGTGAACGCGACGCGCGTGTAATTCTAGCGGAAGTCGAACGTGACATTTCGGAGATGTATGTGGAGGCAGCCAATGCGTATGGTTGTCCTGAAAAGGCTATTCAATTACGCACGATGAATCTGATCCATGACAGCGTGAAGCATAGTGGTGGCATGGTGGTGGTTCCCAGCGCTTACAGTGAAGGTTTCAACGATATAAGCGTCGATGTTGCTCGGGATCTGATGAGGTAGCTTATCGCCAATTGACAACCCTCGTACAAACGCAGCCCTATGGAGCGTATTTCAATGACGTTTCATGGGGCTATATTATCCTTAAAAATACATACTTGTCATATGTTTAGTAGGATAATAAGATACATTCATCGAAGGACTTCGATGAAGGAGGGGCCTGCCTAAGGTGCATATACTGTAAGGATCAAGGCTCCCAAGACAGGATTGCAGACTTGACGGATATGCCGGTGAATTGTTCGGGTTTGCAAGGTAGTATCGAAGGGGGTTTATCAATGGACGAGACTACGCGGATTTTCGATCGGAATTTTGGTCGTCGCACGTTCCTCAGAGGCTCCGCTGCGGCATTGGGTTTGGCTGCCGTGACCGGCGCGGGCTGCGCACCGAAAGATGAGTTGGAAACATCGCCGGAAGCCGGAAAGCCTGCAGATGAGAAGGTATGCTCTGGCGTTTGTCGTGGAAATTGCTTCGGTGGATGCGCACTTGACATCAAGGTTCGCGATGGCAAGGTTGTTGCGACAACCGCTGCTAAATTGCCTGATGAGCAGTATCGTAGAATTTGTCAGCGCGGTCATTCGCATCTGCAGCGCATCTACGATCCGGATCGTCTTAAAGCACCTGTTCGTCGTGTTGGTGAGCGTGGATCAGGCGAGTGGGAACAGATCACCTGG
This sequence comes from Adlercreutzia sp. ZJ138, assembly GCF_011038935.1. NCBI lineage: Bacteria > Bacillati > Actinomycetota > Coriobacteriia > Eggerthellales > Eggerthellaceae > Adlercreutzia > Adlercreutzia sp. ZJ138. Next base: position 88,445 of record NZ_JAAKEA010000002.1, read on the forward strand.
GAAGAGGCTATTGACGAAATCGCTTCAAAATGGAAGCAATATCAAGAGGAATCGGGCAAGGAAAGCGTTGCTTTCATGGCTGGATCCGGTAACTTCGGTGTTGCCGCCGCCAATTATGCTGGTCGCCTACGCGATCGCATGGGCGCCACCACTGTTCAATTCTGCTACGACAACTGCTATTTCCACGCGGGCATTCATGCAGAGGGCGTTGGCGATGGATTCAACTCAAACGAGATCGCCGATATCGTAAATGCGAAGTGCATCATCTTGTGGGGCTCGAATCCTGCTGTGGCCCAGCCGCAGAACTGGCATTTCATTATGGACGCTCAGCGTGCGGGCGCCAAGATTATCGTGATTGATCCGAACTTCACTGTTTCTGCTTCGCATGCTGATATGTTCATCCCCATCCGTCCTGGCACAGACAACGCCCTTTTGATGGCTATGGTCAATTATGTGCATGAAAACGGCTTAGCCGATGTTGATTACATCAAGAAGGCAACAGTGGGTCCTTTCCTGGTTAAGGAAAGCGACGGTAAGTTTTTGCGTCAAAGCGATCTTGGTGTCGAAATCGCAAAAGATGCAGTTGACGCTCCAATAGTGTGCGACGCAAATGGCAATCATGGTACTTCTGAAGAGGTGTCCGATCCTGTCATCGAGGGCACATTTGAGATTGAGGGAATAAAGGTTACATGCGCTTATACCTTGCTGGTCGAAAGCTGTAAGGAATGGAGTCTTGCTCGCGCCGCTGAATTGTGCGACATTTCAGAGGAGACGATCGGGGAACTGATAAAGCTGTACGTCGAAGGTCCTTCGACGATCTACCAGGGGTTCGGCCCTGACCATTACGTGAATGGCGAGCGTGTGTACTTTACCCAAATCGCCCTTGCTGCCATAACCGGAAACATTGGCAAGCCTGGTGCTACATGCGGATATGAATGGACATATGCAGGGCTTTTAAAGTATGTGAAGCCGGCATTGCTCACGCCCAAGGATGCCACGCCGGGTATGACGGTGGTTTCACCGAATCTACTTGATAACGTTAAGGCTAAAGAAGTGGAAGGCAAGCCTTTCGATCTACGTAGCCTGTATATTTGGGTCAGCAATCCCCTTGGCAACCAGACGGATCGGAATTCGTGGATTGAGTTGTTTAACATGCTCGATCTGGTGGTAGTAGTTGACATGCGGCTGGGCGATACAGCTAACTATGCAGACATTGTTCTCCCGTGTGTGCATTGGTTTGAGGCAGAAGAAATCATGCCTCAAACGTCGCCATACCTACTGCTACAGGAAAAGGCCGTCGACCCCCTCTACGAGAGCAAGACCGATGTCGATATTGTTAACATGCTGGCAAAAGCTATGGGCTTCGAGGACGATTTTTCCATGTCGTTAGAGGAATACCTCGCGGCGACACTTGAAAATGACGGCGCCAAAACTGATGGAATAACATGGGATCGTCTTAAAGATGAGAAGTATATCGATATTATGGGGGGCGATCCGTATTACATCCATGGAGGTACAGGTGTTTTCAGAACCGCGACCACTCGCCTGAACTTCTATTACGAGAAGCCCGCTCCCTATATTAACTACGGGCAGTCCTTTGACGTGGAAAAGGCACGTTTGCCTTATTGGGAACCGCCTGCGGAGGCGTGGCCCCAAACGGTTGCTGAATTCGAGGCGAATCCGCTGGCAGAGAAGTACCCGCTGATCTTTACGACCGAACGCAACAGGATGAAATGTCATACGCAATGGGGGCATGCTCCGTGGTTGTTGGAGATCTACAGCGAGCCGACCATCCGTATTAATCCAGATGACGCTCAGGCTAGGGGTATTAGCGACGGTGATCATGTACGCGCGTTTAACGACCGAGGTGAAGCGGTGTTTATGGCTGAGATCCATGCAGGATGTCGGCCAGGAGTGGTTGTCGCGCCTAAGGGTTGGGAAGAAGACCAGTTCATTAAAGGTCATTATTCCAATTTGACGTCAAGGACCTTCAATCCCTTCACTCCAAACAACTGTTTCTTCGACGCGCTGATCGAGATCGAGAAAGCCTAAGGGGGATGTTATGAGATTTGGAATGGCCATCGACACATCTCGTTGCATTGGGTGTCACACATGTGCCGTTGCGTGCAAGATGAGCAACAATCTTCCAAATGACATTTGGTGGAATCACATTAAAACCGATGGCGGGGATTCGATAGACACAGCTCGAGGCACGTATCCGGATAACCTGTATCAGGTGTATTATCCTATCAATTGCCAGCATTGCAGTAAGCCGGTTTGTGTTTCCGTATGTCCAACAGGTGCGTCGATTCAGCGTGACGACGGTATCGTCGTCGTTGATCCCGAAAAATGCATCGGATGCAGTTCGTGCGTTACTGCTTGTCCTTATGATGTTCGCGTTCTGTATGAAGAAGAGCTGAACTACAGCGTCGATTTCGCTGTTGGAGACAGCGATGCTCCAAAGCATGTGCCTGGGGTCATGGGCAAGTGTAACGGTTGTGCGCATCGCATTGATCGTGGTGAAGCACCTGCATGTATGGAACTTTGTCCTGCGAGGGCTCGATATTGGGGCGATCTGGATGATCCGGAAAGCGATATTAGCAAATACATCAAGGAAAAGAAGACCGAGCGGCTTTTCGAAAGCGAAGGAACTGAACCCAACGTTTTCTATGTTTTGTAATACACAACAAAGGATAGCAAGTCGCAGATGAATATCCTGTGTCTTGCTATTGAAAGCGCAGGCAGCTCTTGGCGGAGTGGGCGGCTTCGGTTGGCTCTGTCTTCCGTTGAGAGCTGCTCGCGTTTTGTGCTTGTTAGAGCAAGCGGATTATGTGAAGGGATTATCATGACACCAATAGGGCTGTCGAATTTGTGTAGCGAACGTCGGATCATTGTGAAACACACAGCAATGGCCGATCTCTGCAACATACTCTCGTTTCTTCTTCAAGTGCCCACGATCGAAAGTGCCAGTGCTATTTGCACTGAATCGATGTCACACGATTTTCGAGCTATCACATCTGAGCTGGGAATAGACCATGATGTAAGTTCGATCGAGAGGGGTCTTGATGATGTCCACAATCGTCTTTCCGGAACTGATGATGCTTTGAATCTGTTGCGGCGAGAGTATACGCGGTTATTCAATCACCCCAAACATCCCTTGATCCAGCTTTACGAAGGCGTGTTTATAGACTCGGAACTTGTATCCCAGGGAAAGGAAAGCGCCCATGCCTGCCTTTTCATCAATCCTGCCGCTGTGGATGCTGAGCGCTATTATGCCCGCGTGGGATTCGTTTGCAGTTCGGGGATGCGAGTTCCGCCCGACTGTATAACCACTCAGCTCCAGTTTCTAGGTATTCTTCATTCGCTTATCGCCGTACGTGCACAGAGTGGTGAAGAGGAATCGTGCAGGCAAGTATGTAGTCTACTTTGTGAGTTTTGGGACGATCATCCATCGAACTGGTTCGATAGTTTTTTCAATAAGTGCTCCCTGTTGAGCAACGAGCCGCTTTACCGTCTCGTTGGGAACATGGGTCACGAGCTCGTTTCCTTGGAAATTCGTTGCGTTGAAACACTCTTATGATTGAACAGGACTGATAGCCAAGTTCCAGGGTGGACGGAATATGCGTTCTGTTCTCGATCGATAGAAGTATTGCCGAACACCCTGGCTAGCTGTTAGGCGGCGGTTATATCGTTGCCATTCTTCTTGGCAACCTAGATTGCTTCGTTTTCCCAGGTGCGCTCTTCTTGGCGTTCGAAGCGCTCTTCTGCGCGGGCGCGGCGCTCGTTAGCCTTCGCTTCAGCCTTGCGAATCTTTTCTTCGGCCTTCGCTTCGGCGATGCGCTCTTTCGCGTCGATCTTCGCATCGACGGTTTTCAGCTTCGCATCGGCCTTCGCGTCCTTCGCGGCGTTTTTTGCGTCGTGTGCCATGCCTTCCATGGCCAACTTCGCGTCGTGGGCAGTTTCTTTGATGGAATCCATTAGTGTCATGGCGGTTCCTTTCGCTCGTGCGGCGCGATGGCCGCGGGTAACAGGTGTCGCACGCGGCTTGCAGCAGCACGGTGCGACAATGCAACTGTACGGGCTGATGATGGAGTGGAAAAGACCGCCTGAAAACCTGCAACCGAGCGGATGAGCGTTCGTATCCCGCTCGTAGCGAACGGGATACGAACTCAGCACATAGGCAAGAAGTAAAACTGGCGGAAAGCATATGGTTTTGGACAATCGAAAGGTTCATTCCAAAGCTGTTAGACCTCTTTTATTCGGAAGACTGTTCACATATCAACTCAACCAAGCGCTTTAGAACGGAAGGTTGATAGCGCGACCCCAGATAGGCAAGATAGAGCCTTCTGCAAAGCGGCTTGTCTCTAAATGAACGTACGATGAAGCTTCCTTGACAAGAAAGCCCTTCCAGTGCAAGTTTCGACACCACCGCCATACCGACGCCAGCGCTCACGCAACGGCATATCATTTCCGTATCGTCCATTTCAGCAACAACGTTTAAATCGAGCAAGGAAACTCCGAATCGTTCAAGAAACATCTGAAGCTCAATGCGTGTTCCCGAGCTTCTCCCCCGAACAACGAACGGCAACGTAAGCAATTCATTATCAGCGCCCTCATCAAGCAGCTTCTGATACTGCGGTGTGTCTGGCGCAATAATTACCAGTTCGTCCGAACACAGTGGCAAGTAGGAAACCCGACCTGTTTTCTTTGTTCCTACCAGTCCAATATCGTACGACCCGTCAGCTACGCCATTGATCACATCTAAGCTGCTCGCTAGGGAAATACGGCATCTCGCATGAGGATACTCGCTGCGAAAACGGGAAAGCGCCCCTGGCAGCAAGATGCGCCCAGGAACCGACGAAGCCCCCATTGTCACCTCTAAGCCTAATTGCTCGGAAGCAACATGAGAGGCGCTGCGCTCCAGATCGAGCATGCGCTGTGCATATTCGTAAAACCGCCAGCCTGCAGGCGTCACCTCGAACCGCTTAGTTGTACGTACAATCAACGCCGCATCGCATGCCTTCTCAAGCGCACTTACATGGGCACTAATGGTAGGTTGCGACACGTGCAGAGTCCGCGCGGCTTCTGAAAAACTCTGTTCGTCCACCACGCAGACAAACGAGCGCATCTGATTCAGCTCCACCTTGTTTTCCCTTCCACATACAACACGTTCACCACCTTCGTTTCCATGGGATACATCACACAACAACGAGGCATCACATGTAAACCGCGCTTACTACAAAGCGCATTCAAAGAAACCAGACTATATATTATCAATACTGATATATGCGAATAATTATAAATAATCACGATTTGCAATCAGCCCCCATAACGCCATAATTATTCGTACACGTGCATAAGCACGCGTATCGGAGAGGCGGCCGTATTCACCAACATCGTGAATACAACAGACGAGCACTGCCTCGAGATAGCAAAGGAGATCGACATGAAAACCACTTCCACGCAAACCGACGTTCTGAGCCGCCGCTCGTTCGTCAAGGGGCTGGGCGTCATCGGTGCCGCAGCGGCCGTATCGGCGCTGCCTCTGTCCGGTTGTGCCTCGAGCGAAGAAACGGCCGAACCCGCTGACGACGGAGCTGCTGAGCCCGCGCCGGCTACCGGCATCGCCGACCCTACGGAAGACACACCCATCACTGTCGACCCTGAAAACAAGGAAGTTCGCTATCTGGCCGAGGTAAATGCCGTCTACTTCACCGAGCTTACACGTCACGGCATCGTGTACGCAGAGGGTTCCAACGGCGAGAAGGCTGTCCTGCGCGGCCTGGGCGACGAAAAGGAATTCTACCAAGCACTTATGGACTGCGGCTTTGAGGCTGGCAACAACCTGACTGCCGAGGACATGAAAGCAGCCAAGGGAGAAGGCAAGAGCATCGAAGGAGATCCTCTCAAGGTCACCATCAAATGGGACGGTCAGGAAGATATTCCCTTTATCGACATCATCAACTGCACGGCGGGCGACTACACCCCCGACTTCCGCTTCGGTGGCAACCTGGAAAGCGCGAAGAAGAACAACACCGGCTGCGTGCTTTGCCTGGACAGCTGTGCCACGGGCATCGTGAGCGACGCTTACTGGCCGACCGGAACCTCGCAGCATGAGGTTGCTTTGTTCAGCGGCAAGGAAGACGTGCTTCCGGCAGACGGAACTCGAGTCATTGTCACGTTCACTGCAGCCTAATCGCCACTCTATCTAGCACTAACAAGGAGAACGAACATCCATGAAGCACGTGAGTCATTTTTATAACGCGTTTCTCTGGGCGCTTACTGCGGGCATGATTGCCTATAGCAGCTGGATGCTACAGATGGCGTTCAACACTGGCTATATTTTTTACGGCGTACTCATCGTCGCTTTCGCTCTGCTGTGCGTTTTTCGGCGCAAGCAGGAGCGAGGAATTGGACTCGCTGGCACAACGGCTAGTTTGATGACCATGATCATGTGCGCACTTATTTGGATTGGCCCCTCGCGGTCGCTCCTTCGTGCACCCGCCGCATTTGCTCGGGAGGGTCTGCATCTCAATCGATTCCCGCTCGACGTCATGTCGTTCATTCTCCTTGCAATTGTTATCGTGGGGTTCGTAGCCATTGTTGTATACGAGGTGAAGAACCCCGCTCCAAAAAAGGAGCTTACAGAAGACGAAGCGAAGCTTCAGCGCACCAACCGAATTGCCCGCTGGGCGACATTCGTCGCACTGTTCGTCGTAGTAGCCATATGCTCATGCGTGCCTGCTATTCGCGAAGAGATGGGCACCATTTTCAAGCTGTTGTCGTCGGGTGACATTAGTGCCGTTGCCGACCTCATTGCCTCGTATGGCCCTTGGGCTGCCGGCGTTTCATTCTGTCTGATGGTTCTGCAGAGCATGGCAGCTCCTATTCCTGCATTCCTGATCACGTTCTCAAATGCAGCTGTATTCGGCTGGTGGCAGGGAGCTATCTTGTCGTGGTCGAGCGCCATGGCCGGTGCTGCGGTGTGCTTCTTCATCGCGCGCATTCTGGGCCGCGATGCCGTTGCGAATTTCGTGTCGCATGGTGCGCTTGCTAGCGTTGACAAGTTCTTTGAACGTTATGGTAAAAACGCTATTCTTATCTGCCGCTTGCTTCCCTTCATGTCCTTTGACTACGTGAGCTACGCGGCAGGCCTGACAGGCATGGGGTTCCTCGACTTCTTCATCGCGACGGGCATCGGTCAGTTGCCAGCGACCCTCGTGTACTCCTACGTGGGCGGCATGCTCACCGGTAGCGCTCAGCTGGTTATGACAGCACTGCTCATCACCTTTGCATTGTTTGCGCTGATATTCCTGGTGCGTCAGGTGTTCAAGGCGCGTCACGCCGACCTTATGGACGAATCGGACAACACCGCAGACACATCCGAAGTTGTGCAGGCCGAGGCAAAGTAGTACCATCTCGCACCGGCGCGTCGTACTATAACGTGCCGGTGCGTCTTTTTTTGTATAACCTACCGTAACCGCAAAGGAGGTACCCTATGAAGAAGAACGTAAAGCTCTGGGTCTTCGTTGGTATCGTTGCCATTGTGGTTGCGCTGAACTTTGTGTTTGGCTGGTCCGACTTACTTGTGAGTGGACAGGCGACTGCCTGGCTGCAAACTACGCTTGCCGAGCATCCCGTCGAAGCTGCCTTGGTGTTCGTAGCGCTGTCCATTGTCGGCTGCATCGTACTGGCGCTGCCCGGCGTGCTGTTCGCTATAGCCGCCGGCACGCTGTTCGGTGCCGTGTGGGGCACGTTTTTGTGCTGGATATCAGTGACCATTGGTGCCTGCTTGGCATTCATTGCTGGTCGCTACTTCCTTAAAGACGCCATCAAGCCGAAACTCGCGAAAAACAAGCAGCTCAACGACTTGTTTTTTGACGGAGCTCGTAAAAGCGACGTCTATCTTCTGGCTATCACGCGGTTGATTCCCGTGTTTCCTTACAACCTGCAGAACTTCGCGTACGGAGTCACCGACATCAGCTTCTTTTCGTACACACTGTATTCGGCGCTGTTCATGATTCCCGGCACGGCCGTGTACACCGTGGCCGCTGCGGGCATCATCGACGGCGAGAACCGCATCGCCTGCTTCGCATTCGCCGCCGTGCTGCTGGTAGTAACACTTGCTGTAGCGTACGTGCTGAAGAAGAAAGCGAACATCGAATGAATACCGCGAAGCTGATCACCTGTTCAGAAAAGAGTCACTACCCTTTCAAGCGTTACCCCAGCGAATCCTGCGACACTGTTCTGTTCCCTGGATGCGCTTTTCCTTCGCAGTTTCCCCGCACCATGGATGCGTTGGCCGAGCTGTGTCGCACGCACGGCATCGGCATCGCGTACGACTGCTGCGGGCACCCGCTCGACGGCTTCGGCGTGCAGGGCGGCACCGATCGGGTACTTTCGGGCATTGCGCGCCGTCTGAAGAAACGCGGATGCACGCGCGTGGTTGCGGTGTGTCCGAACTGCCTGAACTTGCTTCAAGAGCGTCTGGGTATTCCCACGATATCGGTGTTCGAGCTGTTCGAAGAGCTTGGCGTACGTCCGAAGGGTACGTTTGAACCCGGCGTGCTGTTTACGCCTTGCCCTGACCTGCGACACCACGAGATGCGCGACGCGCTGCGCCGGAGCTGCGATCTGTCGGCTGTCGACGACCTGAAGAAGGTCGGCTGCTGCGGGCTGTTGCCGAAGCTTGCCGCGCAAGGGCCTGATGTTGTTCGCCGACACACGCAACGCGTGTTTGACGCGGCAGACGGCAGGCGCATCTACACGTACTGCGCATCGTGCTTGGGACAGTTTGCGCGCCTAGGCAACAGCAATTGCCAACACGCCGTGTCGGTGTTCTTAGGCGTCGAGGAAGCTCCCGACGCCAAGCGTGCGTTCTGGAATCGCGCCAAACGGAAGTTCGACGCAAACGTGAACCCTTATCCTGCCATGAAGGCGTAGTGTCTATGCTGTCAATAGTCGTTCCTGTATACAATGAAGAGACAGCGCTGCCTGCATTCTTGCACATGGTTGATTCATGGAACTACCCATGCGAGATTATCTTCAGCGATGGCGGCAGCACCGATGACACCATGTCATTGCTCGAAGGGCGCACGGTGGTACACGGCGCAAAGGGACGCGGCGGGCAATGTCGGCGTGGCGTTGAGGCCTCACATGGCGAGCATATCTTGTTCTTACATATTGACACCACCATTAACGAAACAGCGCTGAAGCACATTCAGGAAACGCTTGATTCGGGCGTTTCCTGGGGGTGCCTCACTGTAGATTTCACTTCGCATCGACCGGAGTACCGCTTCGGCATCCGCAAATCGAACCTGCGCGCTCGCGTGGGAGGAATTCCCTTCGGTGACCAGGGCATGTTCATGACGCGCGCTGCACTTGATCGCGTGGGTGGCGTGCCTGACATCTGTATCATGGAAGACTACGAACTGTCGCGTCGACTGCGCAAAGCGTTTGGTTGGCCACGACAGCTTTCCGATCGCATAACGACGTCGGTGCGCCGCTTCGAAGCAGGCAACCATACGCTCATCGGGTTTCAGATGGCCTGGCTGCGCTTCCGTTACCGCAGAGGTACGTCACCTGAACGCATTCAGCAGCTCTACGGCGACGTGCGGGAAAAAGCAAAGCGGAATGCGGTGGCTCCTAAAGAGACCGTTGCTGCGGCAGCACCCGCAGCTGTAGTGTCCGCAACCACCGCACAACCTACACCCGAGCGCGCTGCAGTAAAGCGCGCCGCGCAGCTTGTGCCCGAGTTATCCTCAGCCGCGCGCGAACCCTCTGCGCTTACACAACCCGAAAGCCGCATTACAGGCGAAGCGCTTGTCCTGTTCACCCGCGTGCCCGTTGCTGGCAAAGCGAAAACGCGCCTTGCGCCCACGCTTTCACCCGAACAATGCGCCGATGTGCAGCGGGCGCTTATTGCCGATACCGTAAGCATGCTCTCGCAGCTTGACCGCGACATCGTGGTTTGCTATGCGCCTGATTACGACGACCAGCCCAACGGCGAAGCTATCTTCGCCACCTTCAAACACTCGCTGCAGTGCTGCTATACCCATCCCACACGCCAGTTGCATTTCATCGAACAGCGGGGACGCACATTGGGTGCCCGCATGGACGCCGCATTCGAGGACGCGTTTAGTATGGGCGCAACGTCGTGTCTGCTCATGGGGAGCGACATTCCCAACGTGCGCGTAGCAGAGCTAAACCGCGCATTCGAAAAACTCACACGGCGCGACGTCGTGTTGGCCCCCAGCCAAGACGGAGGCTATTGGCTCGTGGGGCTACGTGAGCGCTTCCCCGAACTGTTCGCCGACAAGCGTTACGGCACCGACAGCGTATTCGAGGACGCGAAACGCGCCTGCGCCGAACAGGGCCGCACCGTTGCGTTCGGACCGCAAAAGCTCGACATCGATACGCCAAGCGAGCTCGAATGGTACAGCCTCCGTATCAAACAAGGCGACACTGCATGCCGGCATATGGCCGCCATGCTTCGCACGCTCGACCCGCTGCTGCACCGCGAAACCGTTGCTGCAGCAGCATCGAGCACACGACCAACGAACCATCAGGGAAAGGAAAATGTATGGAACGCATCATTAACACAGGCAAATCAGGCCCCGTAAGCAGGAGAACTTTCCTGAAGCTGTCGGGCGCTGCGGGAATCACCCTTGCGGTCGCAGGCCTGGCAGGCTGCTCGTCGGGGTCATCCGATAGCGGATCGGGTGAAGGCACCTCGGCAGCGCAAGCCGACGTCGACTTCTCCAACTGGGACGCCGTACTCGAAGCAGCACGCGGCCAAGAGGTGTCGTGGTACGGTTGGGGCGGCGACGATATGCGCAACGCCTGGATCGAAGGTACGCTGGCACCCCAGCTCAAAGAGAAATACGACGTGACACTCAACCTTGTGGGAATGGACATCAACGACATTCTCACACAGCTTTCCGGCGAAATGCAGGCCAACCCCGAGGCCAATGGAACCATCGACTTCGTATGGATCAACGGCGAGAACTTCGCCTCCGTCAAAAAGAACGGCTACGTTTGGGGCCCGTTCGTCGACTACCTTCCCAACTATAACGACTACGTGGACGGAACGTCCACCGACATCACCATCGACTTTGGCAATCCCACCGAAGGCTTCGAAGCACCCTACGGCAAGGCTCAAATGGTGTTCTGGGTTGACGGGGCTACCGTCAAGGACGTGCCGAAGAACCCCGACGAGTTCTTGGAGTTCTGCAAGGCGCACCCCGGCCAGGTGAGCTATCCCGAGCCGGGCGACTTCACCGGCACCGCGTTCATCAGCTGCCTTATCGCTGGTGTCATTGGTAAGCAGAAGTTCGAGAAACTCGCATCTATGAACGACGCAACCAAAGACGAAGTGAAAGCCATCATCGAACCGGGCCTTGCCTACCTGCGCGACCTGGCACCCTACCTGTGGAAAGAAGGCTCCACCTATCCGGCCGACTCCACCACCTGCTCGCAGATGTATGCCGACGGCGAACTCATTTTCAACATGGGTTATGGCGACCCGCAAACCGACGTTGATCAGGGTATCCTTCCTGAAACAACAAAAGCGTTCGTGTTTGAATCGGGTACCGTAGGTAACACCAACTTCATGGCCATCCCCGCAAACGCTCCCCACAAGGCCGCCGCACTCGTAGCTATCAACGAAGTAATCAGCCCCGAGCTGCAACTCGACCAATACGTTCAGCTACGCCAGATGAGCGTACTGGACATGGACAAGCTGCCCGACGATGTGAAAGCAGGTTTTGATGCCGTTGAACTGGGAGGCTCCGAAGTGCCCTTAGCCGAGAAGCTTGACGTGCGCGTTGCCGAGGCATGCGGTCAGGTGATCCCACTGATCGAAGACTTGTGGCACGAAGAGGTTGCCGGTGCGTAACACCACCCGAACTCCTTTGTCTGACCGTGGCGTGCGTATGCATGCCACGGCGCGGCCACTAGCCCTTCGTCGCCTGACGGAGGGCTTAGCCCCCTATGCGCTGGCGTTGCCGGCGCTTGCTCTCATGGCCCTATTCGTATACGGCGTGGGCATTGGCGTTTTGCAAGGGTTCGGCATAGCCCCGTTTCTCGACCGATTCGACTTCACCCTCGAGTATTTCCGGGAAGCCTTCACGCGCAGCGATTTCACCTCGTCGTTGTGCTTTTCGCTGTTCGTGTCGCTGATGTCTTCGCTTATTGCGCTTGGCGGTGGCATCCTGCTTTCAGCCGCGCTGGTAAAAGCGAAAAGTGGCAGCTTCACGCAGCTACTGGGTCTTCAAATTCCTATCATGAGCATGCACGCACTGGTGGCGTTGGGGTTTATTTTTCTGCTTTCTGGGTCGGGACTGCTCGCGCGCGCATTGTACGTGGTGGGCATTGTCGGATCGCCGAACGACTTGCCTTCCATCGTGGGCGCTCCAAGCGGTTGGGGCATTATTTTGGTGTACGCCTGGAAGGAGATTCCCTACGTAGCGTTTTGCACCATCGCCATTATGTCACACGTGTCCGATTCGCTGGGAGAAGCGGCGGCAACCTGCGGGGCTGCCCCCGTGCGATCGTTTTTCAGCGTTACACTGCCGTTGAGCCTCACCGCATCGCTAAAGGCGTTTCTGGTGGTGTTCGCGTTCTCGTTTGGGGCGTATGAGATCCCCTTCCTACTAGGTCCGACCGCGCCAAAAGCACTGCCTATCCTTGCATACCTGGAATTCCAAGATCCCGATATCTTGAACCGCTTCTACGCCATGGCAATCAACGGCATCGTTACGTTGGTCTGCGCGCTCGCAGCGTTGGTGTACTTCCTTGTTTTGAAACATGAGCGGAAGGAGGGCGGCCGATGAGCACTCGGAAAAACAGTGGCGCGCGCTGGGCTCGTGTACTCGTAGTGCTACAAATCGCCTGCGTTGCGCTGCCGCTGTCCATTATCGCGGTATGGGCGTTCACCGATTCGTGGCCATGGCCCAACTTGCTGCCCGAATCGTTCTCACTGCGCGGCATGCAAACCATCGCGCGTGGGGGCGACGCCACCGGCCTTGGCTGCCTGCTGCTGTCTGTGGAGATATCGGTAGCATGCGCCGTGCTTACGACAGCTGTTGCTGTCTTAGCGGCACGCGCCATCTGCTTTCACCGTTGGGTGGGAAGAACAGCGTTCGAATACCTAACCATGCTGCCGTTCCTGATTCCCACCACCGTGTTTGCTATGGGCGTGCAAGTCGCCTTCATTAGGCTGCACCTTGCCTACACCGCGTTCGGCGTGGTGCTCGCGCATGCCATTGTGGCACTGCCATACGCAGTGGCCATCATGACGGAGACGACGCGCGGTGCCGGACAGGCACGCGAACAAGCTGCACGCACTTTGGGCGCGAGCGGACTGCGCGCGTTTTGGCACGTGTCGCTGCCAACAATTACCCCGGGTATCTTGTCATCACTGTGCATGAGCTTCATCATATCGTTTTCGCAGTACTTCCTTACCCTACTCATTGGCGGCGGCAAAGTACGTACGTTCGCGCTCATTCTGTTCCCCTACCTTTCCGGGGGCGACCGCACTATTGCTGGTGCCTACGCGCTGGTGTTTTTAGCAACCACGCTGCTGGTATTCGTGGCGTTTCGTGTGATTCTGCGAAAAACGGGCGGGAGCACTGAGGAAACGGCGCTGTACGGCGAAGCGTAAGATGAAAGACGAAAGAGATGAGGCCCTTCCATGGAAATCAGCCTGCGCAACATAAACCTCACGCTGCGCAAGAATCCTATTCTGCAAGATGTTTCAATGTGCGTGCCCTCGGGTGAATTCGTGTCGATTCTTGGAAAATCGGGGGCGGGAAAGTCAACGTTGCTGTCAGTTATCAGCGGGCTTCTGCTACAGGACTCTGGAGAAGTGTATTTCGATGGGGAATGCGTCGATGCCGTACCAACGCACAAACGCGACGTATCGGTGGTGTTTCAGGATGCGCGGCTGTTTCCCAACATGAATGTGCTTGACAATGTGGCTTTTCCGTTGAAGATGCGCGGCGTACGCACGCTCGAACGGCGCGAACGGGCACGTGCAATGCTGGCTGAAGTGCAGCTTCAGGGCCTTGAGCAGCGTCGCACGCACGAGTTGTCGGGCGGGCAGCGGCAGCGTGTGGCACTTGCGCGGGCGCTGGTGTGTCGCCCGCACGCCGTGTTGCTCGATGAGCCGTTCAGCGGGCTTGACGAAGAGGTGCGCGACAACATGCGCGACCTGGTGTTAAAGCTTCACGAGCGACACGACACCACCATCGTCATGGTCACACACGACGGGTTCGAGGCGCTGCGGATGAGCGACCAAATAGCCTATTTGTCAGGCGGGCGTATTATTCAGGTGGGCAAGCCGGCCGACTTGCTAATACATCCGGCAACCCCTGAGGTGGTCGCAAGCTTCGGGCAAACGAAGGCGCTTGAAGGTGTTGTATGTGATGGCGAGTTCACCTACGGCAAGTTGCACATCGCTGCACCCGGTGTCGAAGGGCCAGCCATTCTGATTCATACGGAATCGGGCGCAACCGAGGTGCTGCCACTTGACGGCGCATCGGCGGCGCACGCGACAGGAAGCGAGTCGACGCAAGCGGCAGCAGACAACGTGGCACAAGCCAACGCGAAGGAGTAGCTTCATGAAGCCAACAGACGCATGCGACATCACCATTTTACAGCGCTACGTAAATAACAACGCCGCGTTGCATACAGCCATCGGCGAACCGGAAAGCACCCCACTTACGCTGTCGCCATTCGCTCAAGGCGAGTACAACGTCAACTATCTGTTCGAGCGACCCAGCGACGGCAAGCGTTTTCTGCTGCGCGTAAACCTGGGATCACAAATGCACCTCAAGCAGCAGATCACCTACGAAATGAACGCGCTTGGCGCGCTTCGAGAATCGGGACGTGCACCGCGCGCATACTACGTTGATGACACGAAGCAGCGCATTCCTGCAGGTATCGGTGTCGAAGAATGGCTGCCAGGGCGTCCTCTGCGCTACGAAACCGACCTCGCGGTAGCTGCACGCATTTTGGCCGACATTCACGCAACCCCTACCGACAAAGCCCGCACCTGCTTGATCGCTCCCCCGCACCCGCTTAGTGCCATCGTTGCAGAATGCGAGCAGATGTTTTGCACGTACCGCGCGTGGAGCAACGCCGACGAGCACGTGGTGCAAAAGGTTGACCGCATGTTCGAAACCGCACGCGAGTGCGCCTGCATAGAAGTCGAGCGTGAATGTGAACGCGGCGACAACTTCCCCCGATGCATCGTAAACACCGAGGTGAACTCAGGGAACTTTCTCATCAACGACGACGGGACAAGTTACCTGATCGACTGGGAGAAACCGCTGCTTTCCGACCCTGCACAGGACTTAGGCCATTTTCTCGTTCCCACTACAACCTATTGGAAGACCGATACCTGGCTTGACGATGCTGCCATCAGCCGCTTCTTAGACGAGTACCTACTTGCCGTAGGCGGCCGCTTCGACACGCGCGGCCTGCGCGAGCGCCTGAACGACTACCTCACTGTCACCTGCCTGCGGGGCATTACTTGGTGTGCGATGGCATACACTGAATACGCCGAGGACGATCGCGCTCTCAGTAACGCCGACACTTTCGAGAAGATACAAGAGTACGTATCGATCCCCTTCATCGACCGCATCTGCAAGCAGTTCTACGATACACGGAGCTAAACTTCATCGCGACACGCGGGTGACGACAGAGAACAGGAGTAGCTGATGAACCGGCACATCATTGTCGTTTGCGACAACACCATGGGCATCCCTGGCAAGGAGATCGACGACGGCCTTGCGCTACTGTATCTGCTTGGCAGAAAGCTCCTGATGGCAGAAGCGAGCGAAGGAAACGGAAAAAGCTCTGGCAACACCGCAAGCACCACGGAAGCCCGCGGAAGCAGTCTTGAAATCGACGCCATTTGCACCACACATGGCAATAGCTCGACGGAAGAAACCACCTATGCCACGAAATTACTCTGTGATGACCTAGGCTTGAGCATTCCCATTGTGCGCGGTGCCGACGCCGGCGGGTATCACGCAGAAGGCAGCTCGCATGCGAGCGAAGCGGCGAACCTCCTTATAGAAGCTGCGCGCGCAGCACGCCCCGACAACACTGAGCTCGCCGTGCTCTCACTGGGGGCAGTCACCGATCTGGCTCTAGCCGAACAGCTACAACCCGGCACGTTGGCGCGCTTCGACCGCATTGCGCTCATGGGAGGTCTCACCGAAGAGCTGCGCGTAGGCGGTAACGTGATGGACGAACTCAACTTCGCCTCCGATGCGCCAGCGGCGCTTGCCACCTTTGCCGCGTCTGCCACCTGGCGCACACCTGCACTCATTGCCGATGCTATTAACTGCCTGCCTCTCACCTTCTCTGCCGATGAATTTATCGCCCGGCTTGCCACAGACGACACACCCACTTCACAGCTCATTAAGCGCACTTGCGTTCCATGGTTCGAGCGAGCGCGTCGTGAATGGAACACCCATGGGTTCGTTGGATGGGACGTGCTTGCTGCCGTCGCGCTGGCCGCACCGAACATGGTGTACCTGCAACCCTACCGCATGAATTTGAGCTTGCCGCACCTCGAGCACGGATGGCTAGCGCCTGCAAGCAACGACGTGAGCGAGATCGCGGAAGCCCCCAGCAGCAACGCGAGCGAGTTTGCAGACGTCAATCTCATCACAATTCCCGACCCTCACGGACTGAAAGAGCACGTGTTTAAAGCTTGGGAAGCAGCACTTCGCTGTACGCTTCGTCTGTCTGGATGTATGTGACGTTCGTAACACACCAAACATGACACATAAACACAAGATACAGCCGCGCTCATTCCAAATGCAAAGAATTCGACATTACGGATAGCGAGCCATACAGAAGAAGCTCTAGTAGTTCCAATGCGCTTTTGCAATTCTTGCGTACGCAAGAATTTCTGAAATATTCTACACTTTTAAGGCGTACGCAGAAAAAGGAGCGCTGGGGAGAAACTATAGCAACATTTGTCAAATCACGATTTGACATTCGCTGTTGACACGCGAGACGCGTATCTACTTTGCCGATGGATCATGACATACGCGCATGCTGTCGGGCCGCGCGGAGCAGATGAGCGTAAGGTTGTAGGCTCGCGCGAGCTCGATGGTGGCGTCAGTGGGCACCGCCTTCGTGACAAGCATTGGCACACCCGCGCGAATGGCCTTCATCACCATGTCTACGGGAATGCGCCCGCTTGAGAATATCATCGCCTGTCGCAAATCAACCCCTGCGCGCAAAGCCGCGCCGAGCGCCTTGTCAAATGCGTTATGGCGACCTAAGTCTTCACGGCAGCACGTAATGCTGCCACCTATCAGCACATAGCAGCTATGCGTACCAAACGTGCGCTTGTGCAGCGGCGAATCTTGTGCGAACGCGCGCGCAGCCGCAAACACCCACGAACGTTCCCACGCGATGGGAACCACCTTTTTGGGCGCATTATCGGCATCGAAGTAGTGGTTGTACGACTTGTTGCCCGTACAACACGAGGGCACCGTGTTCACGCCGGTCTTCGAGAAGTCAGCTACTCGATCACGTAAGATCACACGCGCTCGCGTTCCGTGTTCGCACAGATATACCGATTCAACGTCACCTACGCCCGCAATGACCCCTTCGGAGAACAAGCGTCCAATCACCAAATCAACCAGATGGTTGGGCGTACATACGATACGCATGGATAGAATTTCGTTCACAAATACGTCGAGATTGTGCTCAACGAGCACCGTGGCATCTTCGGGCACTTCTGCCCCATCCGCGCTCACGCAACGCACCTCATACGATGCGGTGACCTCTTCTTCAATATGCCGGTCTATGACATCCATTGGTTCTGCACCGATCCTTCCTCCCTCGGGGTTCACATGGTACACGAACCAGCACGCAAGCTCTTTCGCAAACAGCCAACCGGCACCGTCTCGCAACGCAATGCTTCGTGCCACCCGCTTCGTGTCTCCACGTGCTAATCACGCACATACGACGCCGAAGCGAACGACTTCCATACGGAAAGCGGAAGGTGATGGTAGGTGATTTGTCCTCAATTTCGGCAACACTGGCATTGCGCCCCGAACATTGCTACACTTTGCCGTACGTATTTATCGCGATAAGTTATCCGTTCCGTTACCGCTCGCACACCCGCGCCATAAGAGAGGCCACTATGAACGCACGCACTGCCGAACTGCTAAGATCGCTACCCCCTGTTGAGGAAGTTCTGAAGAACTCGCAGGTCGACGCTTTGTCAGCCCTCATGCCCCATGACATCTTGGTCGACTGCGTGCGAAGCGCCATTGACGGCGTGCGCCACAGCATTCTGGAAGGCACGCAAACATCTGTAGACGCGCAGGCTATCGCCTATGCTGCCTGCAGCCGCGCGCTCGACAACCTGCGCCCGTCGCTGCGCCACGTGATCAACGCAACCGGCGTCATTGTGCACACCAACTTAGGCCGCAGCGTGCTTGCCAAAGAAGCGGTCGATGCGGTGGTTGAGGCCGCCCAGGGTTATTCCACGCTGGAGTACAACACTAAAACCATGTCGCGCGGCAGTCGCCACAACCATGTGGAACACCTCATCTGTTCGCTCACGGGAGCCGAAGCTGCGCTGGCGGTAAATAACAACGCAGCGGCAGTAATGATGGTGCTCGCCGAGTTCGCTGCCGGGCACGAGGCCATCGTGTCGCGTGGCGAGCTGGTGGAAATTGGTGGATCGTTCCGCGTACCCGACATTATGGCGCTCTCCAACGCACATATGGTCGAAGTTGGCACCACAAACAAAACCCATCTGAGCGATTACGAACGCGCTTTCAGCAACGACACCGCCATGCTGCTGAAAGTACATCCCTCCAACTACCGCATGGTGGGCTTCACGGAAAGCGTGGACATCCGACAGCTGAGATCCCTTGCCGACAAGGAAAACGCGCGTCGCCATGCGCAAAGCGACAACGGCGCTGCAGCGTCTGTAACCACCCCTTCATTCGCCAAGACTATCTCCACACCTGACGTGCTCGTGTACGAAGACCAAGGGTCGGGCGTATTCCTGCATCTCGACTGCTTCAGCGAATGCGCCGAGCATACGGTTGCCGAATCGCTCCAAGCCGGATGCGACCTGGTGTCATTCTCGGGTGACAAACTGCTCGGCGGCCCACAAGCCGGCATTATCGTGGGTTCGAAGGAGCTTATCGCACGCCTAAAAGCAAACCCACTCGCCCGCGCCCTGCGCCTTGACAAGATGACACTCGCAGCGCTTGAGGCGACGCTGCGCCTGTATCTGAATCCTCAGCAAGCGATGCGCAGTATTCCCACGTTGCGCATGCTCACCGAATCTGCCAACACAGTGAAAGAACGCGCGCAAGCGCTGTGTGACGCGCTTGCAGGCGCTGTAGCGAACGAGAACGCCACGTTCGACATTGTGCCCGAAATCGCGCGAGCTGGCGGCGGGTCGCTTCCCATGTATGACATCGACACGTTCGCCGTGCGCATGTCGTTTGTCCGCGGTTGCGCCCAAAGCTGCGAAGAGTACCTCATCTCAAAGCATACCGTGCCCATTATCGGACGTATTAAGAAGGAATCGGTGCTGTTCGACGCGCGCACGATTATCGAAAGCGACATCCCCGAAATCGCCTGCGCCTGCGCTGCATACTTCGATACGCTGTAGGAACACCGAGCAACACACGTTGATATCACCCAGGTCAGTCTTCGTACAGCTCTTCGATCGATACAAGATGAAGGGTTGCTTTTTGAGTGGCGTGCGCTTTGAGGGAAGGAGAAAAACCTGCACGAGAGAACAGGTAGTAATCGACGTTCTGCAATCCGATCGTACACGCTTTCTCGTCGAGATCATCGAGCACGTCTGTTCCCACCAGACTCTTCCCGAACTTGCACTCGCCCACAAGAGCACTGGCTCCAATAGGCCTATCACCACTCGCTTTCGACAGACCCAGCGCGTCTATCTCAAGTTGCTTATTCCAAAAGCGCCCAATTTCCCCAAACCGACAACTCAGTTTTCGCTGACAGTTCCGCTCGCGTAGCCATGCTCGACAGATATCTTCAAAATTCAACGAGGAAAATTGCGCCAACCGTGGCTCAATGTCAAACTGATACACTCCGTCGACATCCATCATGTCCAAATCGGATTTGTTTGGGAACACGAAAGCATACCAAAAGCGGAAGAACTCATCCGCAATGCGATAGAGTCCTCGCGCACCCTTGGATTGCTCCTTAAGACTCGAACCGACGGGAAACTCCCTCATCATCAACCCAAGCTCCATCAGATTCTTAAGGTACACACTTGCTTTTTGGGAATCGATCATGGCCCGTGATGCTATCTCGCCAAGCGTTGTGGCTCCCATAGCCACCGCCTGTATGATGCCGTTGTATACTGCAGTTTCGCGCAATTCCTGATGAAGCAAGAATTCGACTTCGCTGTACAAAGCGCATCCGCGTGTGAGAATGTGTTGCTTGATATTCTCTTCGATCGTGAGATCATCGTCGAACTGAGCAAGATAGTGAGGAACTCCACCAAGAATGGAAAAAGCAAGCGCTTTGTTAACTGCCGAAAAAGAGGGAAAAAACTCCGCCGCGGTTCGATAATCCATCGGTTCCATTTTAAGAATACCCGTTGCACGACCGTAGAGAGGATTCTTCTCAGCAAGAAGTTCATGCTCAATGTAGCTCATGGAGCTCCCACACAGTACGATCATAAGATTCTCCGACTTTAGCTGGCCATCCCATAGGTTCTGCAAAATGGAGGGGAGCGACGGATCGGCCTTTACTAGATAAGGGAACTCGTCGATGATGACAAGTTTACGCCCTTGGTCAGGAAGGTCAGCGATACTCAGAAAGGCGTCATGCCAAGTTTCGAACCGAGAAAGATAGCGTCCTGCGGGAGAACCGGCCTCGAAGAGTTTTCGCGAAAACAAAGCGAGCTGCTCTTCGCGCGTAGCCTCTGGGGCAGCAAAAAAGACGTGGTTTTTGCTGCGAGCAAACTCAAAAAGCGTCTCGGTTTTTCCCACGCGTCTCCGGCCATACAAAAAAACAAGCTGAGGTTTGGTCGACTCGTAGCATCGATTCAAGAACGAAAGCTCATTGTGTCTCCCGATAAACCGCATAATGAACCTCCCTCGCGAAAAGCATGGCAAGATACGCCAAATTATTCTATTCAAATCTAGTTTTGTCAAATCACGATTTGATAGGTGACTTCCACACGGTGGTATCTTCTTGCTATAGTTACTAAACTTACTATAGTTGCGATAGTTGCTAAAACCACTAAATCAATTTAATCACTCTAGTCGACGCCCATTACGTTCAGCGTACCGCTTACCAAGTTGACGTTCAGCTTCGTATAGCCATCTCCCGCACGGCGCGCGTTGTCGGAAGTGCTTTCCAGTGGCATGTTGCAGTTGAACGAGCCTGTTGTCTTGTCCATTATCAACTCGAATCCTCGCGCGCGGTTAAGTTCGAGCGCAACGACACCCGACGTCACATCAAGGATTGCAATGCGCGGCTGATCGCCCGCACAGCTCACCGAAACATCGCCCGATGCCTGGTCTATCTCCAACTCGCCACCTATTGCCCCGTCAAGCGTCACTTTCCCACTCGAAATATCCAGACCCGCATCGGTACAGGAAAACCCCGACGCCGACAGCTCACCCGAGGCCATCGACAACCCCAGTTCCCGGCAGCCCACTTGGTCAAGTGAATATGTTCCTGAAGCGACATCAACACTCAGTCTTTCCAGACGATCGCTCAACGATACAGGAAGAAGCACTGTCACATCCTTTGCGTCGAAAGCAGCACGTACGCATCCTCCCACGCCGCCGAAAGGCGTGCGGCTGTAACCGATCTCAAGCAGACCGTCTGTAAACGACCAACCGAGTTCGGGTGCAAAGCCTTTGCGAGTTTCGCTCACCTGAATCATACCCGCCGTCTGATTGTCGGGCACCACACGAATCGTTGCATTTCCCGCAAGCCACGAGAAGTCAATACGGCTGACCGTGGTTGCGTCGACCTCAAAACTGCCACTGTGATCGTAACTACGGAATGCCGCAGAAGCGCCCGATAGAGGTATGAACCTCCCACACAGAACCAGTCCACCACAGAGCATCAAGCACAACAACACAATGAGCACGATTTTGATATGCGTATTACGCGTAAGTTTAGCCATTGTTATTCCCCTCTATGCGTGCGGTCTAAAACCAGCATCACCGCTGTTTTCCCGGGACTCATTACTGTGATCGGCCTGCCATTGCTGATCGCGCTCGATCACGCTTACAATCCAATAGTAGAAAGGAATAGTGAGAAAAATGATCCATCCTGGATGCCACCAACCGAAGCAAAACCCCATAATCAAGTACACAACAACGCACACCAACGGGTAGGGAAACGTACGGAGCGGACTTTTTGGTGGCTTCACCTGGACACCTGCGGGATAGGCCACTGACGCAGCAGCTGTCTTTGGGACGCTCGTCGCGGTTGGCGTCTCGGGAACACTTGCCGCAGCCTGTGAGCACTCGGCTACTTCGCGCGACTTGTTTTCGGCAGTCTCGGCAGCATTTTTCGTTTGTTCTTCGGTCGACTTGACACACTCCTGTAACTCGTAACGCACGTTCTCTTCCACCTCGGGACTCACGCGCAAAAGTTCATCAATGGTCACTTCGTACAAGTCAGCCAAGGCGATAAGGTTTCCCATATCAGGAGCCGACTCGGCGCGCTCCCACTTGGAAACAGCTTGGCGCGACAACCCCAGCTTGTTTGCTAAGTCTTCTTGGGAAAGCCCTTGTGCGCGGCGCAGTTCGGCAAGCCGCTGGGCGATCTCGACGTTCATCATAGTTCCCTTTCGCGTCCGTTTGTTCGTCACGTCTCGCCTTTCACCCTACGGTTTCCCCGTTCTCCACTCCACCACCTTATGTGGTCATTTTCCCATAGAACCAAAGATAATCTCTGGCAACCGGCAGTTGCCCCACGCCTGATCTGGTATAACTCAATCTCCCAACAGATATTCCAAAAGTTGCGGACTTCCGGTTTACCGTCGTACTTCTAGCTTACCGTCACAGCAAAGCCCCCCGAACCTGACATGTGTTCGGGGGGCTTATCCAGATAACGCGTCATGCGTTTTGCTCGCCGAGCACCGGCGAGCCTCGCTAGAACCAAAGCTTACAGCGCGGCTACCAGTTCCTCTGTTTCGCGGGCGATGCACATTTCCTCGTCGGCGGAAATAACCAGCGCCTTCACCGGCGAATCGTCAGTGGAGATCACGCGATCGATACCACGACCCTTGTTCTTTTCCGCATCGATCTTCACGCCCAAATGAGCGATAGCTTCGCAGATGTCGCGGCGCATTTCCTCGCTGTTCTCGCCAATGCCGGCGGTGAACACGATAGCATCGGTACCCGGAAGCACTGCCATGAACTGGCCGATGGCCTTCTGTACCGTGTATACGTACATTTCCAACGCCAGCTTCGCATTCTCGTTGCCTTCAGCCGCAGCCTGTTCAAGCTCACGGCAGTCGTTGGAGAAGCCCGACACGCCCAACATGCCCGACTTCTTGTTCATGAGTGCGTCCATGTCATCAGGCGTGGCATCCTCACGACGCATGATGTAGGTGACAATAGACGGATCCATCGAACCGGTGCGGGTACCCATCATGATGCCCTCAAGCGGCGTGAGACCCATGGTGGTGTCGACACAGCGGCCACCCTGCACAGCGCTGACCGAGCCGCCCGAGCCCAGGTGACACGTGATGATGTTCAAATCGGCAACGTCGCGGCCCAGCAGTGCAGCGGCGGTTTCTGCAGCATACTTGTGCGAAGTACCATGAGCGCCGTAGCGGCGAATCTTGTACTCGGTGTAGTACTTCTCGGGCAGTGCGTAGCGATACGCCTTCGGCGGAATGCCCGCAATGTGGAACGCAGTGTCAAACACAACAACCTGCGGGGTATCGGGTGCAGCCTTCATCAGGTACTCGATACACGAAGCCGCCGGCGGATTGTGCAGCGGGGCCAACTCGCCGCAGATCTTCACCTTCTCCAGCACGTCGGCGTCAACCACGGCGGAGCGGTCGAAGAACTCGCCGCCCGACACGATGCGGTTGCCCACGGCATCGATGTCGGCCAGAGAATGTACCGGCGATTCTTCTGCCGAGAAGATAACTTCAAGCAGCTTGTCCAGGCAATCGGCGTGCGAGGCGCCTTCCATGTCGAAATGATGCTTCTCGCTCGACGGCGGGAAACTGACGTTCATGAACGTGCCCGGAGTCGTAATCTTCTCCGCGTTCGACTTCATCAGGCACGCCTTGGTTTCGGTGTCGACAAGCTGGCTTTTCAGCGTCGAGCTTCCCGCATTCACCACGAGTACGATCATTGGTTTCACCTCAATCTTTCCGCGCAAGCAAACGGTGGCCCCATGCCGCCGATGCTCGTCTGCAGTGCGCTAGCTTGCTCATTATAGAAGCTTCACAATACCCCTGTCTAGGGAAACACACGTAAACAACCTGCGGTTTTGTCAGAATCAATGCAAGTCAGCACAAGTCAACGTAAGCAATGGATTTCCTTGACCTTTTCCCCGGCCAAAGATCCTTAAAAGCTATCCCGGTGCACCTTTGCAGCAAGCATCTCATCGACAACGCGCGGCTCAGGATGCTCGGCGCATACGCCAAGCGACAGAATGGCTTCGATCTCATAGCCGTCGGGAATGTCGAGCGAGGCGGCCACATAATCGCGTGTGCTGCGCCCATCAGCCGCCTCACGGCCGCGCCCCTGAATCCAGCAGCTGCCAAGCCCCAATGCGTCGGCGGCTAAGTGCATGTTTGCCATGACAATTGAGCAGTCCTCCACCCACGTGTCAGCTGCGGCAACGTTGGCCACCACAACAATGGCCGCATCGGCTTCGGTAAGCATCTGCGCTCCGGCAGTGCGGCAACTGGCAAGCGATTCAAGCATGCTGCGATCGCGAACTACCACCAACTCCCAAGGACGAATACCCCGTCCGGCTGCCGACAGCAGCCCCGCTTCGATCACACGCTCGATCTTCTCATTGGGAATACGCTCGCCTGCATATGAGCGAACGCTGCGACGGTTGCGCATTGCGGCTAAAACATCGGCACCCGCCTGCGCAGCGTTGCCAGCACGATCGAGCGGAACGATCTCGATCCAACATCCATCGGGGTCTTCAATAAAATAAATGCCCATACGCTCGTTCACAAAGCAGACGCAGCCCATGCGCTCGTGCAGAGCGCGCGCTTCGTCCATGTTGTCAACTGCGAAGGCAAGATGCGTATCACGTCCCCCGTTCACGTAAGGCTCGGTACGTCCACGGTTCCAGGTGAGTTCTACCTGAAAACCCGAATCGTCATTCGCAACGAACACGTTTTCCCATGACCCATCGTCGGGCCCCATACGCCGAACCACCTTCATTCCGAGCGCTTGTTCGTAGAAGGCGAGCGATTTCTCAAGATCGAGTACGTGAATGCAACGGTGAACAGCTCGTGCCTGCATGGGATCCTCCGTTTCGTCCGAGTTGGCATGGTAAGGCAACGCCTTGCGATCATGATACCAGCATAACGACGGTTACCTCGGTTGAGCAATCCGAAGCGTAATGTAAAGGTGTATCATCTGTCTGGCGGCTCGCACTCACGCGCCGCATCTATCGCATGCACCATCGCTCAAGGAGGCACCACCATGAACAACACCGCAATCGCCACTACGAACGCACCGAGCGCCATCGGCCCCTATTCTCAGGCTATCAAAGCAGAAGGCGTGTCCATCAACGTGTCAGGGCAGATTCCGATCGACCCTGCAACCGGTGAGTTCGCAGGCAGCGACATCAAAACGCAGACAGCCCAGTGCTTGAAAAACATCCAGGCCATTCTCACCGAAGCCGGAACCGACATGTCCGCCGTTGTGGAAACAACAGTCATGCTCACCGACATCGCCGACTTTGCCGACATGAACGAGGTGTACGCCACCTTCTTCAATGAGCCTTACCCCGCACGCGCCGCCTTCCAAGTTGCCGCGTTGCCAAAGGGCGCAAGTGTCGAAATCAAGTGCGTCGCTCGCGTGTAAGCGCGCACAACGCACCCTGAAAAAAGGACCCGCGCCGAAACGCGGGTCCTTTTCAATTATCACCTGAAAGGCTTCGCCTTATCCACGTCCCCCCACAGACGGGCTTGGCAGCGCCTTTGCAAGCCTCCCTTATTCGAACTGGGTCGACTCGGTGATCTCGGTGGCCAGGCCGTTCACGGCACGCTCCACCATTTCGCGACGCATCGCATGCTCGTCCTCAGCGGACAGCGTCGGGTTGCCAACCGGATACGGAATAGCAACCGTCGGGACGATACGGTTCGCACCTACAGACTGAGAAATCGTGGTGATGGTAGCCATGTGAACGATGGGGGTACCATAGCGCTCGATTTCCTTAACGATCGTTGCACCGCAACGAGTACACGTGCCTCAAGTGGAGGTGAGCAAGACACCGTCGACGCCTGCGTCGGCCAGCTCCTTGCCAATCTCGATGCCGAACTTCTCGGAGTTGGCAACAGCGGTACCAGTACCGGTGGTGGTGTAGAAGATCTCGTGGACCTTACCGATCTTGCCTTCCTTCTCCAGCTCGCGCAGGATGTCCAGCGGCACAACACGGTCGGCCTTCTCGTTGCAGTACACGGGGTCGAAGCCACCATGAACGGTGAAGTACTCGCCCTTGAGCTCGTCCAGCGCGGAGATGTCGTACTTGTTCCACTGCTGAGCGGAAGCGGACTGCAGACGGTCGGGATTGCCGTTCGGCACAACGCCGCCAGTGGTAACCAAGGCGATGGTGGCCTTGGACAGGTCCTTGATAGCGGCAGCCGGCTCAACCTCGTCAAAGGTGGGCATGGGCAGCTCGGTCTCGAAAGGCTCGTCGTTCAGGCGAGCGAGCAGCATGTTGACGGCACGGGTCGAACCAAGCTCGTCAACCAGGATGCACTCGCGGCGACCCTGTGCATGATACTTGTCGCCCTCGGGGGTGACTTCCTCGCCCAAAGCAAGCTTGTTCACCAAGTTCGCCATGATGGGCAGTGCCTTGCGCATCTTCGCAGCAGCGTCAGCGGTTTCGGCAACCCAAGAGAAGGAGCGGCAGTGCTCCAGGCCCGGGTTCTCAACATACATGCCGGAAACAGGAATGACGCCCAGCTCGTGCGCAACCTGGCAAGCGCCAGCGCACGCGAAGCCATAACGGCCAGCGTTGAAAGCGGGGCCGGCAACCAGGATGTCAGGCTTGTTAGCCTTGATGGTTTCGGCGATGAAGGCCTTAGCCTCTTCCTCGTTCTGACCGAAGAAGTTGTCACCGCAGATAATGGTGCCGATAATCTCGGCGTTGTCAGCGGTGGCAGCAGCAACACCCACGCCGGGGCCGACAACCTCTTCGCGGTACTCGGGAGCGTAGTCAGCCTTGTCCTCGCCACCGATGCCGCCGAAGAACTGGTTCAGATAGAAAATTACACGCTTCTTAGCCATTTACAACCTCCTAGTACAACTTGACCGATGCGTTATGGAAGCCGATCTCGGAGGTAGCGCCGATGACAGCGTTCAGCTCAACCTTCACGCTGCCGTCTTCAGCCACGCAGCCATCCCAGCCGCCAGCCAGAGTCTGAGCGGACTTCAGGTTGCCGATAACCTTGTCGGCGGGCTCGAGCTCGATAACCTTGGAAACGTTGCCAGAGGAAACGACGGCCACGGCCTCAGCGGCGGTGTCGGTCAGCGGCTGGCTGGTGCCATCCCAACCGGAGCACTCGTCAGTGACCAGAGCGGTCTTGATGCCGCGCTTCTCCAGGCGCTTGCAGATCATAACCAGGTCGGAGTCGGGGTTGCCGTAGCCCTCTTCGGACACGATAACGCCGTCGGCGCCCAGCTGGTGGCACAGCTTCGCGGTGTAGTCGCAGTTGCGGAACTTACCGTCGAGCGTGGTCAGCTCAGGCGAGAAGATGTTGCCAATGTAGTTGATGGTCTTGCCATGCTGTGCGTACAGGTCGTGAATCAGCGCGTTGTTCTGATGCTGATACGTGGTGATCTTGTCGCAGGCAGCAACGCAGTTGCCGCTGATTACAGCGTTGTCGATTTCCTCATTGGGATGGAACCAGGTGGGCACAATCTCCTTGAGGTCAACACCATACAAGAAGCCGTCATGCAGCAGGCCCTGGGAGATGGTCATCTCAACGTAGGCAACCTTCGGCAGATCCGGGTACTTAGCAACTTCCTCGGCCATGGTGCCGATTTCGTACACATTGGTTTCGTCGATCGCGGCATCCTTGGCGGCCATACCCACAAACGTGGAAGCACGCAGACCAGCAAGGCGCACAACGCGCTCGTGCGTATGCGGGTCAAGACCGTCAACCGGGGTGATGTCAACCACGATGTTCAGGGTCTTGGAGAACGGGGTCCAACCAGCACCCTCGCCCCACATGTCGATGACGCCTTCCTGGAAGCCGACCATGTCGCCGATGGTGACAATAGCTGCGCCCTTCAGGATGTTGGTAACGCCGTTGCCGCACTCTTCGTACTTGGTGGTAACACCCGGGAAACCGTTCTGGCGGTCAACCCGGTAGCGGGGCTCGATGACGTCCTTAACGGGAACGATACGAGTGCGATCGCCGGGCTTGGCGAAATCGATCTCGACGCTCTTGATCTTGTCGTCCTCGAGAACGCACTGCTTCAGGCCCTCGATGTCGACGGTCAGCACGCCATTTTCAATGCCCATGGCGTCGCCGGCCACCACGTCTTTAACGTGGATCAGATTTTGTTCTAGCCTCAAATCAGAACACCTCCATTCATCTTCTGACTTTTAAAACCGAGACTCATACTCCTCCAATGCGGACAAGTACAGGCTCCTATCTACCCAAGCATAGTCGTCATCATGCTCTGGTTGACGACGACGTCTTGCTGTGGCCGTATCGTATGACAGAATCGAGTCTTCCACGATCTGGCATGCCTCTTGCGAGATTCTGTCCTCTCTCTCCCCGATGATCACCGTGCGAAAGGGCGAGAACATCATTCTGCTGCTGGCAAACAGCGGGTGGCTGATAAGCTCATAGCCTGAATACACCTTGTCACGCACCGTGACGAGCACATCTCTGAACGTGCCCTCTACGAAAAGCACGTCTTCCTCTTCTCGCAAGAGAGGATTGTTCGTCACTATCGTAACAGCTTTCACCTCCTTACTCGATCGGGGTAATACGCTCTATCACACCGTGGCGACCTTGCTCAAAACCAGGAACAAAGCCGCACGCCAACGCAGGCGCAAACGCGCGCTGCACAAGCGGGAACGATAGCGTGGAAAACGGGTTATGCAACGGATTCGATGCATGTCGATTCATCTGAGTAAGAATCGCATCGAAACGGAACTGCGAGCGACCGTCAGCACGTGACGGGCTCACCGAGGTTCAGGGCCGGTGTTTCAAGCCTCGACATGCGAGGTACAAGTGCTCTTCACAGCCTTGCGCTAATGACAGCAAGGCAGGAAGAAACGGAAAAAATCGCTTAGTAGGCAATCTTGCTCCTCGCTGTTTCGAACCCTCGGCACTTCATACCACAGAGAGTGTACCACCTACCGAACACAAGTTACAAGGGTTGACGGACATATTTCTTTAACGCGATAAGTTAAACACCACCGCGCCCACAAACCAACCACGAACCCAAGAGCCCCCGTGCCCGCCGTCAAAACCAAGCGCCCACGAGCACCAACACACCCGACAGCAGAGCCAGAGCCATGCCAGCCGACGCAGCCCCTCTGGCGCAACGGCACGAACGCAAGCCGGCACACACGCTATTTGATAACAAGACGCTCGCGGAACTGACCGACCGACACCATGCTCCCCCGCGTACCTGCCACGCCCGAGGCGTGCGGCGCACCCGCCTTTTCCGCAGAAGCGGCGTTCAATACGTCGTCAAGGGGAAGCGGCTGGTAGTCACTTGGCCAGGTGTCATAAAGCACCACGCCCTCGCTGCACACCTCCAGTGCGGGAACATCAACCTCTTCTCCAAACCGGATAATGTCTGTCACCCACTCCTGCCTGATCTCCCAAATGTTCGCGCACACATTCCAGATGTTCCACTCTTCCAGTTCGAAAATACGGATCCAACTTTCCTCAATGCGGCGAATTTCGTCGGGAAACAAATTGCGATAGCGGTCTTTCGAGAAGTCGAAGCGGCTTTTCACACCAATGCTCTCAAGATGGCGCTTATAATCTTGAGCGTCTTGCTCGTCTTTGGGAAGATACAGCTGATTTAACACGTAATCCCATTTGAAGTTGTCGAAGAAAATAATCTTGTCCCTCGGCACCTCAAGGCAGTACACAAGCGAGCCTTCCTCAGGGCGCATGCAGCTGCGTGGGCTGACGGCGCACCAAATGGGGGCGCGCACGTCGTCGGGCTTGGGTAGCCATCGGGCCGCCTGCCGGGTAAGCCAATCGTATTTCGTCACGAAATACGGAGCGATGTCACCTAAGTGCAGCTCCACGTATGTGCGGTTGTTAACGAACCGGCCGTTTCGCTCAAGCTGGGACAACGTCTTTTCGTTCTGCTTTGTGAAGAGTTTCACTTTTTCCATTTCGTCTCCATCCCAATCGACTTTGTCATCTAGCATGGGGCGAAGCCACAATCGGCTTATCCAGACAGGAGGATCGACCCTATGAGCACGAACGACGCACCCAACCTGATACTTGGAACCGCCGGGCATATCGACCACGGCAAATCTTCGCTCATTCTAGCACTCACCGGCGTTGATCCCGACCGCCTTGCGGAGGAAAAGAAGCGCGGCATTACCATCGAACTCGGATTCGCGCAACTGACACTGCCCGACGGCCGCACCATGGGCGTCATCGACGTGCCGGGACACGAGAAGTTTGTGCGTCAGATGATAGCGGGCGCAACCGGTATCGACGTTGCGCTGTTGGTAATAGCCGCCGACGATGGCATTATGCCGCAGACTACCGAACACATTGCGGTACTGCAAACGCTCGGCGTGCGTTCGTGCGTAGTGGCGCTGACGAAAATCGACATGGTCGAAGAGGAATGGCTCGAGCTGATGACCGAAGACGTACGTGCGTTTTTGGCTGCAACCCCTTATGCCAATGCCCCCATCGTTCCTGTTTCGAGCCGTACCAAACAGGGCCTTGAAGACGTTCGGGAGGCCATAGCGGCCGCATGCACGGAAACGCAGGCACTGCACACGGGCGAGAGCATGCGCCAACCTGTCGATCGCGTGTTTACCATCAAAGGATCGGGAACCGTGATTACCGGAACGCTGTGGAGCGGAACTGTTCGCCCCGACGATGTGGTGGAAATACTGCCCTCAGGAAAGCGCTGCCGCATTAAGTCAGTGCAGATGCACGGGTCTGACGCCCCACTCGCACAGGCAGGCAATCGCGTGGCGCTTAACCTCAACGACGTGAAGACCACCGAAATCCGACCGGGCGATTTCCTGGCAACGCCGGGACTTATCGAGCCGACAACTCGCTTCGACGCCCAGTTCACCTATCTGGACACCGCCAAAACAGGACGCCCGCTGGAAAGCGGCGCACGAATGCACATCGCACATGGCACGAAAGAGGTTATCGGGCGCGTGCTTTTGGCAGATGGACTCAAGCAACTTGCCGCTGGTATGACAAGCTACGCGCAGATTCGCCTGGAAGAACCGCTGCCGGTATCGATGGGTGATCGCTTTATCGTGCGCACGTACTCCCCCGTGCACGTTGCGGGCGGCGGGCAGGTGCTGCTGGCACACCCGCGTCACCGCACAAACCTGCATGGCGAGCAGCTTGTACTGGATGCCCTAACCGACGACAATGTGCAGGCGGCCGTGGAAAACGCACTCGGCCTGCAACCGCAGCCCGTGACCACGCACGACCTCGCGCGCTTCTTCGGTATGGACAGCAACCTCATGGGCGCGTATCTGAGCGCCGCTGTCGAATCGAAGCGCGCGGTTGCGCTTGGAGACACAAGCGAGTACTTCACCTCCCCCGCTACCAAAAAACGTGCGATGGGGCAGATCGAGCGCACACTCATCGAGTTCCACAGCGCTAACCCAGCAGAACCGGGCATGACGAAAGAGGCCCTCAGACAGCAGTGCTTCCCGCGCATGGACGCTGCCTGTTTCGGCTTTCTGCTCGACGAAGCCACCGCTGCAAACATCGCAGTTGCACAAGGCGGACTGATCGGCCACCCGAGCGCCCAGGGAGCACAACAGAAAATCGAAAAACAAGCAGCGGAAAAGCTGCTCACCTGTTTGCGCGAACATGCCGCCACACCGCCCACTTTGAGCGAACTGGCACACGAAGTAAGCGTTGAGCTGCCGCTTGCTCGGCGAGCGATGGCGCGTCTTGCGCAAGAGGGCGCAGCATATCGCGTGTCGAGCGAGCTCTTCTACGATGGCGCGTTCGTTGACGCCTGCAAGCAGCGCATGGCCGCTCACTTCCGAAACGGCGGCGACGGCTCGGTCGGATCACTCAAGGATATTGTCGGCGCAAGTCGCAAATTCGCCGTGCCTCTGCTGGAAGCGTTCGACGCCGAAGGCTTCACGGTGCGCGATGGCGATGCGAGGCGACTGAAGTAACTATGGGTCTATAATGCAGTAAAACGCCGTCGGAAAGCAGGAGGGAAAGCGGAATACCTCCTGCGGTTCTGGGAGTATAATGCGGGAAAACGGAACCAGGGAAACGGGGGCGAGTCGCACCATGGATTATGAGGGACGTATTTGCAATACCCCAGCGGAGAAGGCTTCATTCAAGCTACCGGTTTCTGTGGGCTGTTCCTACAACGCCTGCATGTTCTGTGGCCTGTTCAAGCATCTGCGTTTCCGCGAGCTACCTCTTTCCCAGATTGAAGACGAACTCCTTCGCGTGAAGTCCGTTGGCGGCAAGCCAAAGCGCGTTATGCTCGGCGACGGTAATGCTTTCGACTTGCCTTTTGAGCGCCTGCAAGCTATTTTTGATCTTATTCACCAGCACCTTCCCTCATGCGAGAGTATCTGTGCCGACGCAACGGTGACGGCCATCCTCCGCAAAACCGACGAGCAATTGACACGCCTTGCAAACGACGGGCTAACTATGCTCTACATCGGTGTGGAATCCGGGCTTGATGACGTGCTATCCTTCATGCGGAAAGATCATAACAACACCGAATGTCGCGAGGCCACTGAAAAGTTACATCGCACCGGTATCGACTTCGGAGCTCATATTATGACTGGCGTTGCGGGGGCCGGCCGAGGCATCGAGAACGCTGAAGCGACTGCCCACCTGCTGAACGAAACCCGACCCACCTACATTTGCAACTTCTCGATGATGGTCGGCTTCGAACGCACGCCGCTTGACATGGCAGTACAACACGGTGAATTCATCCCCGCAAGCGAGCTTGAATCACTCGCCGAAGAGCGACACCTCATCAGCAAGCTGAGTATTCCCGTTCGCTACGACGGCTTTCACGACAACATTGCAGTGCGTGTGCGCGGAACACTACCAGATGACCACGATCGCATTTTGTGCGATCTTGATCACCGCATAACGGAAGAAACTGCGCGCCTCGGTCACTGAGCGACTTGTGAGCCAACGCGTCCAGTAAAGCAGCCTATCAGCTCTGATCATACGCATAAAGACGTTTGCTACAGAATGTCACTCTGTTATAATTCGACTATTATACATTTTCTTTAACATTGCTCAGTCATAGGCTGAGCGTGTTTACAAGGGCGGTGGGCATACATGGGGAGGGTTAAATATTCACCTGAAGCGCGAAAGAAAATCGTCGCGTCGTTCGTGGAGGCAACAGCACACATCATCGAGAATGAAGGTCTTGATGCCGTGTCTATCCGCAAAGTCGCTTCGCAAGCAGGCTACAGTAGCGCAACCATGTATTTGTATTTCAGGGATCTTGACGAACTGATAACCATGTCGTCGATCAGCTATCTGCGCGATTATCTGAGTGAGCTTGCCGCCGATGCCGAAACCATGCAAACCGCCGAAGCTGAGTACTTGCACACATGGGAGCTCTTCTGCAAGTACTCGTTCGCAAACGCGCCCATTTTCTTGCACCTATATTTCAAGGATCACAACGACTCTTTGGGCGACATCATCAAGGAATACTATTCGGTGTTCCCCAACGAGCTTGATAAAATCAGCGGAGCTGTACTATCGATGCTACTTTCGGGCGATCTGTACGAACGTACCATCAAAGTGCTCGAACCATACGCCGCCGAACTGGGGTTTTCAGCCGACGAAGCAGCTTTGATCAACGAAATAACCATTGGCTACTATCGCACACTACTGGAAAGCTTCCTTTCACGAGAGGCGACGCCCGAAAATATCGAGAGCACCACCGAACGTTTCATTAGCGCAACTCGCTTCATTCTAGAAAACGGACGCCACAGCGAAGAAGAGGCGTAACGGCCCCTAGGAAACCAGTAGAAAAGTGCATGTCGCACGCACGTGCACTCAAAAAAGGAGGTCGGCTCGTGCCCGACCTCCTTTTTAATTCAAGCAATGTCGCCTGACTGGCTGTGCGACTGCTTAGCCGACGTAACCGGCAGCCTTCAGAATTTCAACCGCCTTCTCGTAGTTGGCGTCACTCATCATAACGAGCGGACCGGTGCAGCCCATGCCCGACTCAGCGTAGATGCCAGCCTTCCACAACTCCTGCACGGCGTCTTCAAGGTCCATGACCTCAATGCCGGGAATGCTCGAGGTGCAGGGCTCCGCAGGCGGTGCCTTAACCTCTTCAGCGGCGGCCTTCGGCTGCGGCTTGCGTTTGGCGATAGCCTCGGCAAGACCAGCCTTCTCGGCAGCGGCAAACTCGGCTTTTGCGATGGCGAACACGCCGTTGCGCACCAGCTCGCCTGCGAACTGCAAAGCGTTGGCCAGAACCGGGGCGCCCGAAGCGCGGGACACAATGAGCACCAGCTTCTCGTAGCCTTTGCCAATGCCCGGGCCATACCCGAAGCCGGTTGCCTCGAAAGAACCGCCCGTATTGAACGACGACAGCATCTTGGTGAGCACGTTGCCCGTCAGCGAGTCGGTAACCAGCACGTCCGGCGTGCCCTGCAGCACGTCGTTACCGCGCAGCACGCAACCGCCATCAGCGCGCGTGGACTCGGCGAAGGTGATGTCGTAACCGTTGTCGGCTAGTTCCTTCAGCGCCATCTCGGTTTGGCGAGCGCCATCGACGTTCAGGATGCCAACCGTGGGATGTGCGATGCCGCACGACTTCGCAACGATAATGCCGTAGATGGCGTTTAAGATCATGCCCTCGATGCGCTCGGCGCTCGACGTGCCCGTGGTGTTGGCGATGAACATTTCCTTGCCGCGAGCCGGCGTGATAGCACGGCCAACGGTGCTCACACCGATAGGGAACGGGTAGTGCATCGTAACAGCACCATCGATCTCGCCGCTCTCGAGCAGCTCGTCCATCTTGGCATGACCCTCTTCGTCATCGGCCACATGAATGGTGGTGACCGACGGATCCTCGAACGAGCCGATATACTGCACGTCGACACCCTTGGCGGCAGCGATGGTGGCCGCAAGCATCGAGTTTTCCTCGCCGTGCTCGCTACCCATGCCCGTCAGTGCAATCTTGGGACGCTTGCCGAAGTTGCCGCTCTCAATGCCGTCGGCCATCTCCAAGAAGATGTCCGCGACTTTCTTTTCCAGTGAGCTCATACTCGGCCCCCTTTATTCGGCGTCGGCGAGCATGCTCTGGGCGAACTCGCGCATCGCACGTGCAACCATGCCGCGGATCTCATCCTCGTTCACCGCCGTGGCTTCCTGCTCGCCGCTATTCTTCTGGATGACGAACGAAGTGCCGTCGAACAAGTTGGTCAAACGACCCAGGAACAGCGAGCCCTTGCCGATGATCATGGCACGCTGGATGTCGCCGTCGAGGATCATGTCGCGGATAAAGCCGATGGAGGGCACGCCCGAGGGGATGTGGCCCTGCGTGGGAGCAAAGCCGGTGATGCCGCGCTCCTTGGCGAAGTTGGCCATATCAGCCTTCTCGATAGCGCCCTTCTTCACGCCCAGAGCGGCGATCATCTTGTAGTTGGCGGCAGGAACGTCACCAGCGCCAGCGGGCTTGGTGATGTCGGGGTTCTGCATCTCGGGAGAGAAGCGGTCAATATCGGTGATGGCCAAGCCGTTCTTCTCCAACGGATCATACACGAGACTCTGGATAACAGCCTGCGGTGCGGAACCGGTGCCTACGGAATGGCGACCGATGATGTCGAGATTGATCTCGGGGTTCACGCCATCGTTAGCGGTGAGCACAACGGCGAAGCCACCCAGCATGTCCTCGAGGATGGGCAGACCCTTCTTCACATGGTCCTTGCCGTTCATGCCCAACTTAGCGGTGCAGCCACCAGCGGTGACAGCAACGCACTTGTACGCACCGGACTGAACGAGGGCAGCGGCCTCAATGAGTGCGTGCGAGGGGCCGGCGCAGAAGCCACGGGAGTCGGAACCAGAGGCGCTTGCCAGGCCGGCGATCTCAGCAGCAGCCTTGGCGAAGTTGCCGCCGCCACGCTGATTCATGTCGCCGCATGCCTCTTCGCAGCAGTCGATAACATACTCGATGTCGGCCTTCTCGATACCAGCGGTTTCAACAACCGTCAGCAGCGCCAGCACGGAGGACGCCTTGGCAACCAGGTTCTCAAGCATGGTGTGAGCGTTCAGGTTGACGTCGATGTCATGGGCGCGCTTCACGCAACCGATCAGCTTGCCATCAAACGACAGCGGCTCGGCATGCTCGTTCTCAACGAGGTCGGCAACAACGCTGGCCTCAACGCCGTCCTTCACGCGAGCGACGATGGTCTCATCGATGACCTTGTTGGCGGCGAACGCTTCTTTCGCACCGGCAACGAACTCGGCATCGAGTTCCACCAGGTCGAACACGTCGCAGGCCTGCAGCAGCAGGTAGAATTCATCTTCGGGCATCATCTGGCCGAATTTGCCGTAACGGTCAGCCACGTCGCAGGTTTCGTTGCACCACGGCTCCGCAACGTCACGCAGCTCATCGGGAGTCTTGTTGCCAATGTAGACCTGGTTCGGCCAGTACGACAGCACCTGATCGAAGGTGCGCAGATGGCTCGGCAGCTCCTTCAGATACTCGCTGTCGGGATTGACCACGCGCTCGGTGGTCTGCGTGGTGCCGTTTTCGATCACCATGTCGGGCGTGTGAACCAGCACGTAGCCGGTTCCCTTAATTACACATTTCATTTCTACCTCCACGAAACGAGGATCGATGACAAAGTCGAAAAGGTAGACCCGAAATATGCCCCGGGCTTCCATAGACTGCCACCGGCCCGCAACTACATCCAATCAAGCTGAAGCGACGACTTGCGCCGCCGCTTCAGCCCTTTACGCATCCGTCTTAGTACTTGCAGAACTCAGAGCGGATGTCGGTCATCTCGGAGACGATATCGTCAACATCGAGAACCATTTCCATCATACCAACCTGATCTTCGTAGACGTCAGCGTCGACTTCTTCCTTGATCTCAGGCTCGCAGATGTGATAGCAGGCGAGTCCCAACTGGACTCCCGTCAACGGACCAGCGAACGTCGGGTCGCCCGCCTCCACTGTCTCAGCAGCGAGGCCGGCAGCTTCTCCCTCAGCCGCGCCCACGATAACAACAACGTTTTCGGGGCCGAACTGCTCGGAGAATTCCTTAACCCTCTTCTGGTTCTCCAGGTCCATTGCACCGGCTGCCGTTCAGACAAAGCACTCCGTTGAGGAGAATACAACCTCGCCACCGGCAGTCTCGACGCAGGCAGAAATCGCCTCGCCGGGTACGCCGTCGCGATCGCCGATAACGACAACCTTCTTATTGGCCAAAATGCTCATTTTCCCTCCTCTCTCTACTACTCGTGTCTTATGGTTCTTTATGCTTCAGACGCTGACAATCAGCGACCGAATCACCGCTGTAACGCGAATGCGCTCAACTGTAACACGTAAACGCAACGCTTAGATATGACGCTTAATCATTTCCTCAACGTTCTCAGGGGTGGCGTCATCCTTGACGAGCTCTTCGATCTTCTGGCCGTTCTCGTAAATGGCGATAGTGGGAAGGCCCAGCACCTGCTGGCCGATAGCCACGCGGCGAGCCTTCGAGGTGTTCATGGAAGTGAACTTCATCTTGTCGCCATACTTCTCGGCAAAGCCGTGTACGTGCGGCATCAGCGCAGCGCAGGGCACGCAGCCGTCGCCGTAGAAGTCAACCAGAACCTTGCCCTCAGCCTGCAGAACCTCGGGCTCAAACGTCTTCTTATCCACATCAAGCATGTTCGTCTCCTTCTTCTTGATCTGTGGTTACTCACAAGCGCTTCGCTTGCTTATCCCGTCTTACTCTTGCTCGTTGATGTACTTCTCGGCCTGCATGGCGGCGATAGCACCGTCAGCAGCGGCCGTAACAACCTGGCGCAGCGTCTTCTTGCGCAGGTCGCCGGCGGCGAACACGCCGGGGATGTTGGTGTGCATGTTGTCGTCGGTAACCACGTAACCGCGCTCCATGTCGATGATGCCCTCGTACAGATCGGTGCCGGGGATCATGCCCACGAAGCCGAACAGACCGAAGATGCCGTCATCTTCGTCAGCCTCGATGGTGGTCAGCTCGTCGGTCTTGGTATTGCGCACGACCATCTTGGCCAGAACGCCTTCGTCGCCGCCAACCTCGTCAACCACGGTGTTCCACATGAAGTCGAGACCCTCGCACTTGAATGCCTTCTCCTGGATGGACTTGGCAGCGCGCAGCTCGTCGCGGCGATGGATGAGGGTAACTTTGCGGGCGAACTTGGTGAGATACATTGCCTCTTCAACCGCAGCGTCGCCGCCGCCGACAACGTACACCTCAAGATCCTCGAAGAAGTTAGCGTCGCAAGTGGCGCAGAAGGAAATGCCCTTGCCCACGAACTGCGCCTCGTTCTTGCAGCCGATGGGGCGGGGATGAGCACCCGTTGCCAGAATGACGGTCTTGGCGCAGTACTCGCCCTTCACGCAGGTAACGCGCTTGACGTCGCCCTCAAGGTCAACGGCAGTGATGGTATCGCTCACGCGCTCGCAGCCGAACTTAGCGGCCTGCTCGGTCATGCGGGCAACCAAGGAAGCGCCGGACTCGTCAATGTCGACGCGCTGGCCGGGATAGTTCTCGATCTCGTCGGTAATGGCGATCTGGCCACCGTCCTGAGACTTCTCGATAATGAGCGTGGAGAGCCTGCTGCGGCCCGCATAAAGGCCGGCCGTCAGACCCGCCGGGCCCGCGCCCAAGACAATGACATCGTAAACGTTTTCCATACCCTACCTCATCTCTCTGTTCAAGGTTTCGAGCTAACCGGTATTCGTAGTATGGGAGTCGAAGCTCACACGCACGACACCGGCCTCATGATAGCGCACTCGCGAACGCACTTCAAGAACGGCGCCGCGCGCACTGATCGCGGTTATTGTATCACCCTCGACACAACTTCACACGCGTAACCGTGATTTTTCGCTATTTCGGGCAGTTGAAGCCCCTGAAATCCCCGAAATAGCACAACTTGAACTGATCGCGGTAATCTTGAGAAGCAACATAATGCCTATGACAGGAGCTTCGAGGTGTCCCACAGCTCATCGAGCTTGTCGAACGAAAGGTCCTGCACGCGTGTGCCTTCTGCCGCCGCCGCACCTTCCATAAACTCCCATCGGCTGCGGAATTTGCGACAGGTAGCGCGCAGCGCCGATTCAGCATCGATGCCCATTTTGTTCGCCACACGGATGAGACTGAACAGTACGTCGCCGAACTCGACCTCGGCGGCCGCCACGCGATCGGCAGCGTCGGGTGCAGCGCAGGCGGACGCATCCATCTTGCCGTTGCCAGCCTTGGGAGCGGCAGCGTACGCCTCGTTAAGCTCGCCAATTTCTTCATACACCTTGTCCCACGTTTCGGCAACATCGCCCCATTCAAACCCGGCCGATGCCGCCTTACGCGCGATCTTTTGCGCCTGCATGAGCGCGGGAAAGCTTGCCGGAACGCTGGCGAGCAGACTTTCCGGAACACGGGCCTCCCCTGTCTGCGACCCGGCACCTGCGGCCTTCTCTGACAGCTTCACCTGATCCCACAGATCGAGCACCTCTGCAGCGCTGCCGGCGTTCACGTCGCCGAACACATGCGGGTGCCGGCGAATAAGCTTGTCATTTACGTCGGCGCACACGTCGTCGATAGTAAACTCACCCGCGTCGGCGGCTATCTGGCTGTGCAGTACCACCTGAAGCATCACATCGCCAAGTTCTTCGCGCAGATGGGAAACGTCTTTCGACTCAATGGTGTCAACGGCCTCATAGGCTTCTTCGATCATGTTGTGTGCAATGCTGGCGTGGGTTTGCTCGCGATCCCACGGGCACCCGTCAGGCGCACGCAGCGCCGAAACCGTAGCGACGAACTGGTTGAACGCCGGATGATTCACCGGATTCTGCACGCGCTCCATCGCGCTTTGCAACTGCTCGCCTTGCTCGTCGCCTCGCTGGTCGTGCGCATCCCCCATGCCGTTTTCCACCTTGTCAGTTTGCCCATTCATGCCGTGCCCCTTTCCCACCGTGCGCTTCATTGCCGTATCGGCCGCCATTATAATGGAATCACCCGACGTACGGCAGGTCGTTGACGAACGCTGGGCGGCACCGCAGCAACGAACCGCAAAGGAGAACCATGCCCGTACTCCACGTAAGCACACTTGATGACCCCCGTCTCGATGCGTATACACGCCTGACCGAAGCGCAACTACGCAACAAGCTGGAACCCGAAAAGGGCCTGTTCATCGCTGAATCGGGCAAGGTGATTGAGCGGGCGTTTTCAGGTGGGGCGCAACCGCTGTCGCTTTTGATGGAGGAAAAGTGGCTCAAATCCCTCGAGTCACTGATCACACGCATGGAAGCCCACTACCCCACCATGCCCGTGTTCGTAGCACCGCACGATGCGCTACAAGAGCTGACCGGTTTCGAGCTGACCCGCGGGGCCTTAGGCGCATTCCGACGGCCCGCATTGCCCAACGTTGAAACGGTGGTGGAAGGCGCACGGCTTATCGCGGTGCTAGAAAACGTAACGAACCACACCAACGTAGGGGCCATCTTCCGGTCGGCCGCAGCGCTCGGCGTTGACGCCGTGCTCGTAACGCCTGAATGCTACGACCCGCTGTACCGACGCGCCGCGCGCGTGAGCATGGGTACCGTATTCCAAGTGCCCTGGACGCGCATCGGTTGCACCGGCCATGTGCAGCATTGCGAAACGAGTGCACCGCAGACAAAACACCACGCCGACGGCACTGTCAACGACGCTGATGCTGCAAGCCAACTTCCTGCGCTAGCGACAGCCCACGCGAGGAAGCGCTCTCCCCTCTCAAATAAAGACGCCCATACACTGGGAAAAAGCGCCTGGGCAACCAGTGGGATTCCTCAACTGAAGCAGCTTGGTTTCACCACAGTAGCGCTCGCGCTTTCCGACAATTCGGTGAGTTTGGATGACGCGCGCCTTGCCGCCTGCGAGAAAATAGCCCTGGTGCTGGGAACCGAAGGTGACGGCCTCGCGCCCGAAACCATCGCCCAATGCGACTTCACTGTGCGTATTCCCATGGCGCATGGGGTCGATTCCTTAAATGTGGCCGCCGCCAGCGCCGTTGCCTTCTGGGAGCTCCGAAAGCGATAGAAGCCACCCACACGTAAGCTACCCACACGTAAGCTACCCACACGTAAGCAAGCAAAACAAACGCAAGGGCTGCGAAAACCCGGTTCGCAGCCCCTCCATGCATCCTACTATTTGGCCTGATAGTTGGGAAGATCGTAAACCATTCGAGCCGTTTAGATCATCAGCTCCGATACCGCTTGCGAGAACGCCAGCGGGTCGTCAACTGGGAGTCCTGCCATCAGCAACGCCTGGCCGTACAGCAGATCGGTGTAGGCACGTACCTTGTCGACGTCCCCCGAATCCTGTGCGGTCTTCAGCGCTTCAAACACTGCGTGCTTGGGGTTTACCTCCAGCACACGCTGCGACTTCATGCCTTCAGCGTCGGGCGTGCCGGCAAGCGTCTTCTCCATTTCGATGGAGATGGGGCCTTCCGACACCAGACACACCGGCTCGTCGGTCAGACGAGCTGACACGGCCACCTTTTCCACCTTGCCGTCAAGGGCACTGGTCATAGCCTCGAAGAGGTCTTTATTGTCTTCAGTGATAGCTTTTGCCGCTTCCTTTTCCTCTTCGGTGGAAATGTCAAGGTCGGCATCGGCTACACTCTTAAACGGCAGCGGTGCCGCGGGCTCAGCATCGTCGGCGTCGTCGGTCTTCGGCGCTTCGTAGCCGTACATCATCTGGAACGTAAACTCGTCGACATCCTGCGTGCACAGCAACACATCATAACCCTTCGACAGTACCGTTTTCACCGCCGGCATGTTCTGCAGGTGCTCCACCGAGTCGCCCGCAGCGTAGTAGATGGCATCCTGTCCCTCAGGCATGGCGGCGGCATACTCGGCCAGTGTGACCTGCTTCTGCTGTTTGGCAGAATGGAACAGCAGCAGATCGGCCAGCGGATCGCGCGCCTGACCATAGGTGGCATAGATGCCGTACTTCAGGCCGCGGCCGAAGTTCTCGAAGAACTTCTCATAAGCTTCACGGTCGTTGTCGCGCATATTCTGCAACTCGGAAGTAACCTTTTTCTCAACACGTTTGGCGATAGCGCGCAACTGGCTGTTCTGTTGCAACGTTTCGCGCGAAATGTTCAGCGTAAGGTCTTGGCTGTCAACTACGCCACGCACGAAGTTGTAATAGTCGGGCAGCAGGTCTTCACACTTTTCCATGATAAGCACGTTGGAACTGTACAGCGCCAAGCCCTTCTGGTAGTCCTTGCTGTAGAGGTCCCACGGAGCCTTGCTCGGCACGAACAGCAACGCGTCGTAAGACAGAGCGCCTTCGGCGTGGATGGTAGTCACGCGAGCAGGATCGGCGAAGTCGTGGAACTCGGATTTGTAGAACTCGTTGTACTCTTCGTCGGTAACGTCGGACTTGCGGCGCTTCCAGATGGGAATCATGGAGTTGATGGTTTCAAGCTCGGTGTAGCTTTCGCGCTGCGGCACGTAGTCGTCACCAGCGTCGTCGGGCTTGGGTAGCTCGCGACTCTTCGTCACGTTCATCTGCACAGGATAACGCACGTAGTTGCTATAGCGCTTGATGAGACTCTTCAGGCCGTATTCCGACAAGAACGTGTCGAAGCTCTCGTCGTCGGTGTCGTCCTTCAGCGTGAGAATGACGTCAGTGCCGTGCGTATCGCGCTCGGCAGAGGTGATGGTGTAGCCCTCGATGCCGTCGCTTTCCCACGCCCATGCTTCGTCGGTGCCAAAGGCGCGTGACACCACGCGCACATGCTTGGCCACCATGAACGACGAGTAGAAACCTACGCCGAACTGGCCGATGATGTCGACGTCGCCGCCCTGCGCCTCGTCGTTTTCGGCCTTGAACGCCATGCTGTCGGAATGCGCGATGGTACCTAGGTTCACATCGAGGTCGTCCTTACCCATGCCGATGCCGTTGTCGGACACGGTGACAGTGCGCGCATCCTTGTCAAACGACACACGAATGGCCAGGCTATCCTTGTCAAGCTGCACGGTGTCGTCCGTAAGACTGCGGAAGTACAGCTTGTCAACCGCGTCGGAAGCGTTTGATACGAGCTCGCGCAGGAAAATCTCGCGATTCGTGTAGATGGAGTTGATCATGAGGTCGAGCAGCTTCTTGCTCTCGGTTTTAAACTTGCGCATGAACGCCTTCCTTTCAGTATGTTTAGCACTCACAGCCTTCGAGTGCTAATCGAGAAGGATTGTACCGCACGCGCATCATGCGTCAAGTTTGTCGAGCGGCGCGTTCATGGAAGGTTCATAGCACCGGGTCCCCTTCTTCGAAGAGGACCCATGGCGATAGTTGTTTTGTGATGAAGCGTGCAGTGCAGCGGGTGAAGTTTACCGCTTAAACTGGCGATTAGAAGATGTCATACACGCTGTATACGTACTCTGCTTCTTCCAGGAAGGATTCTTCCTCAACCACCCAGGAATCGCCCTTCTTATCAAGCTCGAAGCACAGGAAGTACTCCTCTGGGGTCGCCTGCGTCTTGGCGTTTTCCAGGAACTCGGCAAGCTTTGCCTTCGCTTCCTCGTCACTGGCCACGCCGCCTTCGCTCTGATTGAACGCGTCAACCTGCTCACCCACTGAATCTATGAGCGCATTGATCGTGATGCATGATGTGTCAGCAAACGCCTCGGCATCAGCGCCGTCCACATATACACCATCGGTATCGAGTTCGCACTGAAGCGTACCAACGCTCCACTTCACCAGCTCGGTCGGATCGACGCCGATGTCGGTGAGACTGTAGTCGAACCAGCTCTTGAACTCGGCATCGGCCTCGGCTGCCATAGCCTGGATCATAGTGTCATCGGGATTCTTCAGGCGATCGAGCCCTGCCTGTGCGGCTTCGGTTGCTGCTTCGGTTTCAGCGTCGACCGTACCGGATTCGAACGAGGTCACAGGCGCAGCGGTGTCCTCAACGTTGATATCGCTTATGTCGGCTGCAGTGCAGGAGATAACAAGTATGAAAACTATAAGGATCGCCGAAATGACAGATCCGATGATGCCGCAGATCTTGCCTGCTTTCGCCCTGCCATCGGGACCGAACTTCTTCGTGTACTGCGACGACAGCACGATGGCGATAATACCGAACAGCAAACTGCCTAACACGATAGAAATGATGCCGAGCACCAGCGACGCCGTCGCCTTGCCGCGACCCTTGCCGTCGTTGTTCATCTGCGCGTAAGGAATGGGCTGCTGAGGCATGCCGCCATACGGGGGCATGCCGGACGGCCCAGGCGCAGCGCCGTACGGAGGCATGCCATCCGGTTGCTGGGGTACACCACCTGGTTGTTGAGGTGCTCCGTA
Source organism: Adlercreutzia sp. ZJ138 (assembly GCF_011038935.1). Classification (NCBI taxonomy): domain Bacteria; kingdom Bacillati; phylum Actinomycetota; class Coriobacteriia; order Eggerthellales; family Eggerthellaceae; genus Adlercreutzia; species Adlercreutzia sp. ZJ138. Next base: position 133,394 of record NZ_JAAKEA010000002.1, read on the forward strand.
GGGAGGTTGACCAGCGGGCATTCCCTGCGTCGGCTGCGGGAGCGCGTAAGGGCCACCCACCGGCGCGCCATAGGGGTTCGTGGGTTGCTGCGGTTGCTGGAGTTGCGGGATCGGAGGCTGTTGCGGTTGCGGGACCGGAGGCTGTTGCGGCTGCGGGGCCGGAGGCTGTTGCGGCTGCTGCGGAGCCGGAGGCGCGCCGTAGGGGCTCGCAGGGAAGGCGCCGCCCTGACCAGGCTGGGCAGGATAGCCACTCGGCGCGACGGGAACACCGTACGGAGAAGACACCGGAGCAGCAGGCTCAACGGGAAACACGGGAGCCGCAGGAGCTGCGTCGTCGACGGGAGCCGCGGGTTCGACGGATTCCGCCGACACAACCGGCTCGACAGACTCGATGGACTCCGTCGGCAGAGCCGGCTCGACGGGAGCCACGGGTTCTGGTATGACAGAATCGCTTTCGGGCACCTGACCTGCAGCATCACGAGCAACGGGTGTTCCACAAATCGGACAGAACGCCGCATCATCGGTAAGTGTGCGCCCGCAGTGGGAACAATTGATGTATCCCATGATTTCTCCTAACTTAGAAGTGCCGGAATATCGGTTCTTTCAGTATAGCAACCATTCAAGCGCTCCAACCAAGCAAAAGACGTACGAGACGTTTTTCTGCATAGCGACACGGCACGCAACAAACGCGTCGCAGGTTGCGTTATTCAGAAAAGTGCAGGGCGTTGATATCCATACCAAGTGTCAAACCCTACCCTTACGGAAGTGAAATCAATTTCACTTCCGTAAACGCTATACTACAGGAAGTGAAGGGATCAACAGAAAAGACTTCCATGACAGAGTGATCCTGTTGATGTTTCTTCCCTGTGTCGAGTTCATAATGTGCTCAGGGTTGATACGGAAGAGACCAAAGGACTTGCGATTACGAACAGAGCTGCTCGCAGTCTTGTCGAGGCCGCTTGTGAGCGGGGTATCTTATCGAAGATAGGCAATGCCAAAAAGAGTGCTTTCTACCAAGTAACCGACCTCATCGTGATACTCGAAGAAACATCGAGCATTCAAAGCATTCACAGAATGTCGGCAGGTAGGTAGAACGATACAGCTGAATTATACGGAAGGATGGTCGGAAGAGTTGATGAGCGGAGTCGCTTAACGCGATCCCGCTCATCAACGACGCTGTGGTAACTATCTATACGCCCGCCTTCATTTTGCGATTCAAAGACCGTTGTTTCAACAGCGATCAAAATGACTATCCCAGCGGATTGCCGTTAGCGTAGTCTTCGCCTAAGATCGACGTCATTGTTACGTCGCCCATCCAATCATCGGCAACTGCGCCGTCAAGGTGGTTTTCCACGATATGCAGTGCCGCTGCGCAGGAGCACCACAACGCAACCGGCTGGTTGGTACCGCCGCCATACACTTGGCTATCCCAACCCGCAGTAGCGATGCCTGAAGCATACAGGCCCGAAATAGCCTTTCCATTGGGATCAACCACCTGAGCGTGCGTGTTGATGTGAATGCCACCGTTGGTGTTGTATGCGTTAACACCTGCCTTGGCTGCATAGAATGGGGCTGAATCCAGCTTCCAGATGAACTGCTGCGGCTTACCGTATTCGTCTTGTGCACCATCGGCGGCAGCGTTGTAAGCCTCAATGGTGGCAACAAACGCGTCAACATCGAAGCTTTCCACATCAGCCGCGATCGCCTTACCTAACTCTTCAATTGTATCGCCCTGGTAGAACCAGTCTTTCGACTTCATCTTCTCGAGATCTTCGCGTACTTCAAGCGGCTGACCTTGCTTAGTGGCGCTATCGAAGCCATTATGTCCATTCTGCCACTGACCGGCTTCCCATTTCTGAACATACGATTCATCGAAGACCGAAAACGCCTGACTTTGTGATAGGACGACTTGAGGAATACAGGTGAAGAACAACTGCGATCCGGTGTTGAAGGCGAAAGATTCATCATAGAAACGCTTACCGTATTGGTTAACAAAGACGGATGAGAACTGGAAACCCGCCGCCGTGTTTAGATCGGAATCGAACCCGCAAGGATCGTCGGCTGTACCGATACCAGCAAAGAACCCATCAATAGTTTGCAGACCCGTACGACCATGCGCCGTCTGCTCCACCATTAGGTGTCCATCACCGTCTTGACCGACTCCCAGTGGCATGATCTTACCCAGATCAACATTTGAATAGTACTTCAGCAAATCGGGGTTACTGTTCATGCCGCCCGATGCGATAACAACCGCTTTAGCATTGAGCTGGATGGTTTTGCCGTCTGCATCACGATACTGCACGCCCGTAACGGTGTAGTCATCTTCTAGGACAAGCGCAAAAGCACGGGAATCCGTACGAATGTCAACACCCAGTTCTTCGGCTTGCGGGGTCAGTGTGGCGATCATCGACGCGCCCGAACCACCCTCGTAGAGGGGCTGACCGCTGCCATAATCTTTGACCTTGACACCATGCTTACCAAATAGCCAATCAGCACAATCGCCCTGTTGGGTGCGCAGCGCATAGAAGAGGGATGGATCAACGACGAAATTGCGCTGTATCATATCTGCTTGCACCGATTTGCGAGCTTCTTCGGGCGTCATATTCAAGAACCCGCCACCACCTTCAGCGAAATTCGTGTTACCACCCAAGCTGTCCTGCTTCTCAAGCATCACCACGTTAGAATCGGTCGCTTGCTCCTTCACCAGCATCGCTGCAGTGAAGCCACCTATGCCAGACCCAATCACAACTACGTCGACAGCTTCAGTCATATCTGGAGCGACAGGGATACCGATCTTGTCAGGATTGGCGTATCCTCCACCAACCTGATTTGACTCGTCAACAGATGCCGGTGTAGTGTCGTCCGTAACACTGTCTGCACTACCCTGACTAGCGGGCGAGCATGACGCCAGTACCGAAGTTGTGGCGGCCATGGCACCCAGCGCGATACCACCCTTCAAAAAGCTGCGACGATCAATTCCTACCTTTGTCTCTTTCATAGTAAACCCTCCTGTCTGTTTCACGGTACCCCGGCTACCCGCCTTGACGATGCTGTGAACCCATCTAGGTTTTATAAGCGGTTGGCTGCCTTCAGAGCATCGCCCTTGGTCGTATGCCAAGGTGACTAGAGGGATTGTAGGAAGGACTGAGGGTTCACATCAATCGCGAATAAAGTATGATTAATAAACGTGTCGATGACCTGGAAAAACCTACCTGGTCAAAACCACTTTCACCCATTTTTCGCGATGTCGCGCAGCTTTTCGAGCAACTCTTCACGAGATGACACGTCCGTTTTCCGGTAGATATTGCGAACGTGAGTTTTTACGGTGTTCTCTGACACGAACAACTGAGCGCTGATCTGCTTGTAAGGCGTCCTCTTCATGAGCAGCATCGCCACTTCGGCCTCGCGAGGACTGAGGTCGAAGTGTTGCTCCCAAGCATGCATTTCATTAGATTTCTGATCCGCGCTATCAAGCGTGCTTGCATCGGACACAATCATAGTTTGGCTAACAGGCCGGGGCGCTTTCGTTCTGATATACATTAGCAGGATCGATGCCAGTAAGAACAGGTAGATCAACCCACCAGATACAGCGCTCGAGAACCGAATGGGGACCATGGCTCCAACTAACTGTGCCATCTGACACACAAGAAACAGCAATGCCATCAGAAACGTGACGTGATACTGTGTGTTTGTTTCCAATATCGTAGCAAAATACCAGATGAGATTGAAAAAGCATGCAAATCCGACCGTATTGATAGCCGCCGGCACCACAACGCTCACGTCTTGCAGCGAAACCAGCAACATTCCCGTCGCAAGCAGAGGAACCACAAACAGCAGGCATTGCTCAAAAAGCGACTGCCGTTTTTGTAAACAGAAGACAACAATCAAAAGCAATGCGCTCAATAGCGACCCGAGACATTCTGATTCCATACCAATATGAATACCCATGTCATTCGGAGTGCCAATGGCGAATGTGCGCACCAGTCCATAGGTAAAACCCGCAAGCGTTGCGAGAACGGCAAATTGTCCTACGGTCATGTCTATTCTAATGGCTGGATTATCTAAATCAGTACAGCCATCTTTAGAGGCTCGTGCATACGTAACTAAGATAATCGCTGAAATCAGGGCAAACACAGCGATGGCAGCAATCTGTACGACATGCGGCGTCTGTGACAGCAATACGAATATAGCAACGCCTGATGCCACCTCGATCGCAAAGATGATCGGTAGAAAACGGTAACCCAAGCGCGCATGAAGCTCACCATAGACTATTAACATGAAAGCATTACCAAGGCCCGACAGAAGCGCCCCGGCCATTCCGACATAAGACCCAATTCCAATATAGATCGGTGCTGCCATCAAACATACTGCAAGAACCGTAAGAACCGCAAAAGCTATATATGGGTACAGGTGGTCAGCGAATTCGAGATCGGAACTACGCCTGGCAACAAACATCATTACAGCAAGACTGATCACTGTACCCAAGATCGTCAGCATGAACCTGATGTCAAACCCACCAGAAAACGAATACGCGGCGGTAATCTGCGGATTCCAAAGAAGCGAGTAATGGCTAGTCCACCATGCAATACTTCCCACAATGAGCATCGCATTGGCCCGCAGCATCTTAGAGAGGTGCATGCTCAGGTCAAAGATCACACCTTGCTGCTCCTTCGTTGTGGACACGCGCGACCCTCCGTCCCCTATCCTCTCTTAAAGCTGGTGCTATGCATCATACACCCGCTAATGTCATCTATTGCTAGACAACGATACTCGTCGGCTGCCATTATTGGAGAAAACGCTTGCTGTTTGAAGACTTCATCTTGATTCTCTTCAAGAACCCGCAGGACAAACTAATGTAGAAGAAACCAACCTTTACATTACTGAACAAGCGTGTGCCCTTCGTATATTGTTAGATACCAGATGGAAACTAATGTAATAACACATGAAAACGCTCTGTTACTCGGCCAGTTTACATTAGTTTGCACACAGCTTTGAAGCCGTGCCTTTCTTATTCAACTCCCGAGTTCGAGCCTTGGCCGTTTCCTCGTCCTTGCCGATATTAACGTCGGACATAACTGATCGGCAAAGCTGGGGGCTTTCGTTTGATGCTTCGAGTTTATGGGGAGGGGAGTTATCCATCTTTGCAACCAGCTGTTTTCCTCTGTAAGGAAGTTACAGAGATATTTCGAATCCTGTGCTTCTCCACTTAAAATACCCCTTCGTGCAAAGTTAGCCGCCTCGTCTGCCACTTTTTCTACGAAATGCGCGATCGTTCGAAAAATACCTCGCACGCTGCCACTTTTTTCCCAATGTATAGTGTGGTGGAGCCAGTAAAGCGCGTCGAAGCTTCAGGAAAAAACAACGGTCGCCGCTGATCAGAGAAAACGTAAGAGCAGTCTCAAGAAATGAAGAGTGATGCTCGCTTCTTGCTTGTTTCCCGCTTGTTTTCCGCTTCAAATCGCGCATCTGGGGAAAAAGTGGCAGAAATCGGAAGCCATATTGTATGTAAGCGTGTATTTGCGAAAAAAGTGGCGTCTTCAGGTTCTTCTCAGGTGTGCTTAAGGTTGACGCCAGTTTTCCTAAGCTCTCTTCAGGTTTCCTCCCTTGCGCTTTTATCGAGCTTGCAAAGCGGTTCGACGCGTACAAAAGATGAACCCATGCACGTTCCGTATCCACGGGAATCCTCGCTTGTGATGGAGGACCAATAGTCTCCGTTGTCCTTTACGGGACTGTTGACTGGACGGTTTAACGACTTGCGTGTTTTCATTGGCAAGAAGAAGGCACTCACCCAACAGCCTGAACTTTAGCTTCATATTCAAAAGTACAGGGTTCGTTCTAATGGATGCCATTTACGCAGATAAATTAGGCTATGTTTTGCAAAGCTTCGTACTTTTTTGGCCTCAAAATTACAGGGCTTGCACAAAGCTAATCAGCTCCGAATGCGGCTTGCCGCAAGGCTTTGATACCTATAGGGGCTCTTTCTTCAATGACATCAAACGACAAACTGTGGATCAGATTACGGGCTCTTTCTCCGGATTTGTAAGGTCGAGTCACGTCAACTGCCTTATATAAACTCTTAAGCTTAGCTTTTCCCTTCCTGCCACGCGGTTCAACGTCGGGGCCTAGTCCGAGAAACCTCCTGACTCCTTCGATATCGACGAGCATGACGTCTTCGATGTCCGCATCGGCGGCAAGATCAATTACGGGAAGTCCCATCTTGGTAAGATCCTGTCTGAAGCGCCTCCATGCTCTTGTGTCTAGGTTGAGAGATGTATCCCCATCGGTATCGTAGCAAAGCACCACGGTCCATGGTGTGTCCGTTGAGAGGCACGTGTTCCTGACCCAGTTCAGCGCATTTGGCACCGAGCTGACGGACCCTTTGACGTTGAACCTGATGAGAATATCACCGTCTTTAACCCTGATGACGAAATCCTTATTGGGGAGTTGCTCTATCGCGGTACCCGGCTTATTGCTGCAGCACCATTGAAGATATTCGTGATAGAAAACTCTTTCGGTTGATCCCTCGACCACGAAAGCAAGGCCCTTGGTGTAGTCGTTATCGCCTTGTTTAGCCATCAGCTCACCTCAAGGAAGCTCTTGAGAATATCCTCTTCGTCCTCTCCAGAGGACATAAGTGCAAAGATGTACTCTCCGGCAGACATGCCACGGTCGTATGCTGCGTCAGACAATCCGTTAACGCTATCAACCTTGAACGTCGCGAACGAAGCCACTCCGTTATCGTTTGGTATCCCCACGTAAATGCTGTTAAATGGCAGGCATTGAATGAGATGGGGCGAATGGCTTGTGAGGATAATCTTGGTCTCTCCGAGTACTTCTCGGACAGATTCTAGGAGGTCTTGCATCATTCTGGGGTGAATGCCAGTCTCGATCTCTTCGACGCCGAGACATCCAACGCCAGCTATGTCAGCCATCACAGACCTTGCCACAAGCCAGATGACTCGCTTAGTTCCGTCTGACATGCGAGTCACGCTAACTGGTTGATTTAGATGGCTGCTGGTGACGAATATCCTATATACCTCGTCGCGTATACGGTAGGGAATCAGGGTATCGGAATCTGACGACACCGTTTCTTGGAACTGCTGTGTCTGATCCGCGATTTGTTGTTTTTGCTCGGGCTGTAACTGCGATGATACGACGTCGATGTTGACGATTTCCGGGAAAAGCTCGCAGACGATGCTTTGAAACTCATCATATTTGCTGGGGTATTTCTTCTTCAACTCAAACAAAGAATGCGGGAGATCTCGCTCTGCGAGTGAGAAGACACCGCTTTCCTGGCCCGCAAGCTCGAGGGGGTAGTCATCCATGATGCCGTCTGTACTAAGGGGGTAGCATGCTCCATACTTGAGGTCGCGAATCGCACGGATCGCGGGGTTGATATCAATGCTGTCAATAGCGGTGAGAACATCAATTGCAAGCTGGTTCAAGTCAAGGTTGATTTTTCGTGTGCACCTTTGAGTTGAATGCCCGGGACGATATTTCCCGATGTTCCGTTTCAGATATGAGGACCAGTTTCCGCCACGCTTCGAGTTGAGCTCAATTGTCTCACCGGTTATGCGCTCTCCGCTTCCGTCATCACGGCGCCACGCGAATGAGAACCCGTAACGCACGAACTGGTACTCGCCTAGTTCGTGCGAGTGAAATTCGACTTCGAACGTGAAGTCGTTCATGTCGAGTTCCGACACGAGAGGCATGCAGCTCTCGTCCCCCATCATTCTCACACGTGCCTGCGGGGTCGAGTTCATAAACTGAACCCCGAACGCCACGGCGTCGAGGAAATTCGATTTTCCGTAGTTGTTGGTGGAAACGAGTGACGTAATGCTCTTGTTGAGAACGATCCTTGTTGTTTTAAGATTACGAAAGCCACCTACCGTTATGCTCAGAAACTCCATGTCAGCCTCCTTGATGCGAGCCCGGGATGATTCTAGATGCGCAATCCAAGAGTATACTATCCTTGTACTTAAATGTACATGACTATATCACTATTCCAGTATATAGCCAGTTCAAGATCTATCGTTTGATTTTGCCTTGTACTATTTACAGCATAATGGAAGCAGAGCTGCTAGTTGAATTACTAAGCGCAATGCAAGAGGGATGCCACTTTCCGCGCTCCAAATCTCGCCTCTCGTGAAAAAAAGTGGCGCCTTCAAGTTCTTCTCAGGTGTGCTTAAGGTTGACGCCAGTTTTCCTAAGCCTCTTCAGGTTTCCTCCCTCGCGCTTTTAACGCGCTTGCAAAGCGGTGCGACGCTTGTGATGGTACACTGTGCGCGATCAATGAGTGCATGCGTTCGCATGCTTGAATGGGCGCGCAGGGTCGCGTCGATGAAAGGACCACGTTATGTCTCTACCGGCACCTGATTTGAGTAAGAAGGCGGACAACCGCACCACTATGGATTTAGGAGCTGCACTTCCCTTAACGGCCGAGGTGCGCGACGGTCACCTGTTCGTGGGCGGTGTCGACATGGTTGAACTGGCCCGCACGGAGGGTACAGCGCTCTACGTGATGGACGAGACTGACATGCGAAGCCGCATGCGTCGCTACCGTGAGTCGTTTGCCGCGAATTACCCGTCCAGCAGCATTATCTATGCCAGCAAGGCGTTTCTGAATAAGGAAGCCGCGCGCATCGCTGCGCAGGAGGGCATGTGGCTCGATGTGTCGGGTGGTGGCGAACTCGCGTGTGCACTGTCGGTAGGGTTTCCTGCCGAGCGTGTGGTCATGCACGGCAACAACAAAACGCCGCTTGAACTTCGCGAGGCCATTTCTGCAGGTGTTGGCCGCATTGTGCTCGACAGTCCCTACGAACTTGAGCGCATTTCCCAGATAGCAGGCGAACTCGGTGTTGAACAGCAGGTGTACATGCGTGTAACGCCTGGTGTCGAGGCCGACACGCACGAGTACATTCGCACAGGCTGCGAGGACAGCAAGTTCGGTTTCACCATGCGCGATGATTTTGCGTACAACAGCGTGCGCGCGGTTCTCGACGCGCCGAACGTAAAGCTGGTTGGCCTGCATTGCCATATTGGGTCACAGATTTTCGCGCTGCATTCGTTCCGCGAGGCAGTTGACGTGATGGTCGAGCTCATGGCGCGCATCGAGCAGGGTTACGGCTGCAAGCTTTCTGAACTCGACATGGGAGGCGGCTTGGGTGTTGCCTATAACGCTGACGATACGCCGTCTACCATCGAGCAGTTTGCCGAGCTCACTACGGGTGCAGTGAAGGAAAGCTGCGAGAAGTATCACGTTGCGCTGCCGCATCTGTCGGTGGAGCCCGGACGCAGCTTGGTGGCCACGGCGGGGCTGACGTTGTACACGGTGGGTGTGCTGAAAACGCTGCCGGGTATTCGCAACATCGTAGCCATCGACGGTGGCATGTCCGACAACGTGCGCACCGCTCTGTACCACGCGAACTACGAACCCACGGTGGCGAACAAGGCTGATCAGCCGCGCACGCAGATCGTCACGCTGGTGGGCAAGCACTGCGAGAGTGGCGATGCGGTGGTAACCGACATGCCGCTGCAGCAGGTCGAGGTGGGCGACATCGTTGCTGTGTTCGGCACGGGCGCGTACTGCTACACCATGTCGTCGAACTACAACGGTCAACCGAAGCCTGGTATCGCGTTCGTGAAGGACGGAAGCTACCGCGTTGTCACACGTCGCGAAACCTACGACGACATTTACGGCCGCGACATTTAGGAAAGCGTAGGCCATCGAAAGGCGTACACTAGTAAAAACGTACAGGGCGGGCGCACTCCGAAAGGGGCGCGCTCGTCCTGTGCTTTCCAGGAGTGTGCTCGACGCGCCCATCGTGCGTTTTCTTGGCGTGCGATCCGCGCCCGTGCAAGAGTCGTGCAAGAGTCGTCGCTTCGATCGAGTGTTCGTGGTAGGTTGTTTCCCCGCGCGATGGTCGCATGCGTTTTTTTCCACTACAATGACTAGCCATACGCAGCATTTCCCGAAAAGCAAGGAGGCGCGCATGCGCACGATCAACGTAGGAATCATCGGCTTGGGCACCGTAGGCGGCGGAGTTGCGAGGCTCATTAACGAACATCACGACGACTACCTGGCCAATTACGGCATCGATCTCAGCATCAAACGCGCGTGCGCGCGCGAGGACTCGCGTCTGGATGAGCTGGGCATTTCGGCCGAGCAGTTCACGTTCGACTGGCATGATGTGGTGGCCGACCCCGATATCGACATCGTGGTTGAAGTGATCGGCGGCGAACATCCCGCAACCGAAATCTTCGAAGAATCCTTCACGTCGGGCAAGCACGTGGTGTCTGCCAATAAGGCACTGCTTGGCCGTCATGTGGAGCATCTGGCAGCTCTTGCCGCTGAAAACGGTGTGCAACTGCGCTGCGAGGCTGCGGCGGCAGGTGGCATTCCCGTGGTGCATGCGCTCGAGCATGATCTGTCGGGCAACGGTATCCTTACCATCGCTGGCATTATGAATGGCACGACGAACTACATCCTTTCGCGCATGGCAAACGAGGGCTTGGGGTTCGACGAGGTACTGGCGGCGGCTCAAGCGGCCGGTTATGCAGAAGCCGACCCCACCGCCGACGTCGATGGCTTCGACGCCGCGTCCAAAATCGCCATCCTGTCATCCATTGGCTTCCGTACGCGCGTGGTCACCGACGACGTGTACATGCAGGGAATTCGCAATGTGTCGGCCGAAGATATGGCGCAGGCAGCCGATTTCGGTTACGCCATCAAGCTGCTTGCCATCGCGCGCAACACTCCCACTGGGGTTGATGTTCGCGTGCACCCTGCCATGATTCCGGTAAACCACCAGCTAGCCAGCGTGAACGGTGCTATGAACGCCGTGTTTGTGGTTGGTGATGCGGTAGGCGAAACCATGTTCTACGGCGCCGGTGCTGGCGCGTTCCCCACGGCAAGCGCGGTGGTGGGTGACATCCTAGCGCTGGCCGATCCGCTGTCTCATGGTATAGCTCCCGTGCCTGAAGCCGAACCCTTCGACGCCAACTTGCCGGTGCGCGACATGCTCGACTTGCACACACGTTATTACATCCGCATGACGGTTGACAACACAAGCGGCGTGTTGGCGCAGACCACACGCGTGTTCGCCGATAACGACATCTCCATTTCCAACATGAGTCAGCACGACGGAGCCGACGGAAGCGCCACTATTGTGTACGTGACGCATATCGCGCAGGAGCGCAATCTGCAGGCGGCCATTGCTGATCTCGAAGCACTCGATGTGGTGCGCGAAGTGGCCAGCGTCATCCGCGTGGAGGACATTGACGCGTGGAGCCGCGGTGTAATGGACAACTAGGAAGATAGTAACAACGCGTTCAAGAGGGGTTTTCATGGAACAGTACAAGCAGGAATTCATCGAGTTCATGGTCGAAAGCAACGTGCTGAAGTTCGGCGAGTTTACGCTGAAGAGTGGCCGCAAGAGCCCGTTTTTCATGAACGCCGGCGCATACGTGACCGGCGACCAGCTGCATCGTTTGGGCCGGTATTACGCGCGCGCTATCCACGAGAATTTCGGCGACGATTTCGACGTGGTGTTCGGTCCTGCCTACAAGGGCATTCCGCTAAGCGTTGTCACCGCCATGGCGTATCACGAGCTGTACGGCAAGGAAGTGAAGTACTGCTCCAATCGCAAGGAGGCGAAGGATCACGGCGAGGGCGGTAACCTACTGGGATACGTTTTGCAGGATGGTGACCGCGTGGTTATGGTCGAGGATGTAACCACGTCGGGCAAGTCTATTGATGAGACGCACCCCATTATTACCGGTGCCGCAAACATCGAGATCAAGGGGCTCATGGTGTCGCTCAACCGCATGGAAGTGGGCAAAGGTGGTGTGAAGTGTGCGTGTGACGAGGTGTCGGAAAAATACGGCTTCCCGTGCGCGTCCATCGTGAACATGGCTGAGGTTACCGAGTACTTGCACAATCGCGAGGTGCAGGGTCGCGTGGTTATCGACGACGCTACAAAAGCCGCCATCGACGCCTACTACGAGCAGTACGGAGCGAAAGAATAGCGGTTACGTGACCGAGAGGTTGTGGCGTGTCGCAAGGGTTGCTTGACGAGTCCTTGCGGCACGCCTTTGTGTGTCGGCTGACTTGATGATTTGAGTGCGCTGCATCAGGTGGGCTTTATTAAGCGCGCTGTAGAAAGGATATCCCCATGCCCGAAACTCCTGCCGAATTCGGCTGCGTCTTCGATTGCGATGGAACGCTTATCGACTCCATGGTTGCATGGCGCGAGGTCGAAGATGAGCTGGCACGCCTTGCGGGCGTTAAGCTAACGAAGGAGCAGACCGATCTCATAACAACGCTCACGTTGCCCGAGGTGGGGGATTTCTTTCACGACCAGCTTGGGGTAGGCAACTCACCGCAGGATGTGCTCGATCTTGTTGATGAGTTTATGGCCGATTTCTACAGCAACCGCGCGAAGCCGCGCCCCGGGGCGCTCGAATTCGTGCAAGTGCTCGCCGCGCGCGGGGTACCCATGGCGGTTGCCTCGTCCACGCCGAGTGCACTTCTGCGCGCGGGCATTGAGCATGCCGGTTTCGCACCATACATGCGGGCGGTAGTGTCGGTTGACGACGTGGGACATTCGAAGCGCGAGCCGCACGTGTACGATTGCGCGCGGGAATCGCTGGGCACGCCGCGCCATTGTACGTTCGGCTTCGAGGATGCCGCCTACGCGCTCGACACGCTGCGCACGGCCGGGTACCGCACGGTAGGCGTGTACGACTGTGACTTGTCGGGAACCTATGAGCAGTTGCTTAGCGCCGCCGACCGCACCGTGCGCAGCTTCCACGAACTAAACAGCGAACGCTTCCCCGAATAACGTAGCCAACGACGCGTTCAAAACAGCCAGAGCACGAAAAAACCCAAGTCGCCAGCAAGCAGAGCAGAAAAAGTTACGAAATGCGTGATTTCGTAGAATTATCGTCGCCTGCCGCCACTTTTTTCGCGAAATGCACGCTTATATACAATATGGCTTCCGATTTCTGCCACTTTTTTCACGAGATGCGCGATTAGGCACGACGAAGCCTGTTTTTACGCCACTTTTTTCACGAGATGCGCGATTAGGCACGACGAAGCCTGCTTTTACGCCACTTTTTTTACGAAATGCGCGATTTGAGACAGAGAAAATGACCCTTGCTACCGTCTCTTGAAAAATGCCTTTGTGTTTACCCCGATCAGAAGCAATCATTCTTTTCTCGAAAACGCCCGTCTACCTTACCGGCTGCGTTACGCCGTACATTTCGTAAAAAAAGTGGCAGCGAGCGAGGTATTTTTCGAACGATCGCACATTTCGTAGAAAAAGTGGCCGAAGAGGCGGCTAACTTTGTACGAAGAGGCATTTCAAGCGGAGAAGCACAGGGTTCGGAGTATCTCTGTAGCTTCCTTACAGAGGAAAACAGCTGCTTGCAAAGATGGATAGTGCCCCCGAATGCCCTGACCCCTATTGTCACACAATTGGCTAGCCCGTGGGCAGTAGCTACCGATTTGCAAGTGCGCAAAAGTTAGATGTAGAAAACTTGGGTTCAACGCCATTTTGAGCACGAAGCAAAGGTGCTTTGCGTAGAATATCGCAGGAACAATACGAGCGAGCGACAACGGGCAACAACAGGCGACCACAAACCACAACGGACGACAACAGAAGACCGCAGACAACAACGGGCGCCAACGAGTGCTTGTTTCTGACGACGAAAGATAACCACTGTGACCGACGTATCAGCACCTCAAACGACGCTGCGCGACCTACCCTTGGGAAGCAGCGCCATTATCACAAGCGTAGGCGGCGAAGGCAGTCTGCGGCAGCATTTCCTGGACATGGGGCTTATTCCCCAAACCTGCGTGACCGCCGTAAAGCGCGCACCTATGGGCGACCCGCTGCAGGTTCGCCTGCATAGCTACGAGCTGACACTGCGTCTGGCCGACGCCGAAAAGATAATCGTCGAGACGCTTCCCTGCCCCCAAACAACCCCTCCTGCCGCGACTCAAATCGCAGCTGCTGGCGGCATGTACCCAGGCGGACACCCGCACGAGCGAGAACACCCAGGCTTTGGCGAAGGCGGACGGTTTCACGACAAAGCCGCCGAACATCCGCTTCCCGATGACGCCGTGCTCACCTTCGCATTGGCCGGCAACCAGAACTGCGGCAAAACAACCTTGTTTAACCTGCTCACCGGATCGACTCAGCACGTGGGCAACTTCCCCGGCGTCACCGTCGACCGCAAAGACGGCCGCATCGGGCAACACGAAAACACGCTGGTCACCGACTTGCCTGGCATCTATTCTATGAGCCCCTATTCGAGCGAGGAACTGGTAACGCGCGAGTTTTTGCTGGGCGAGCGCCCGCGCGGCATCATAAACATTGTCGACGCCACCAACATCGAACGCAACTTGTATTTGACCATGCAGTTGCTCGAGTTGGACACGCCTATGGTGCTGGCCTTAAACATGATGGATGAAGTGCGCGCAAACGGTGGATCGGTGCTCGTCAACGAGCTGGAGAATCAGCTGGGTATACCAGTCGTGCCCATTAGCGCCGCGAAGAGTGAAGGCACCGAAGAGCTGGTGGCCCATGCGCTTCACGTGGCGCGCTACCAAGAGCGCCCCGAACGACAGGATTTCTGCGAAGTTGGCGAACATGGCGGAGCTGTGCACCGGTGCCTGCACAGCATTATGCACCTTATCGAAGACCATGCCGAGCGCGCAGGCATTCCCGTGCGCTTCGCCGCGTCGAAACTGGCCGAGGGCGACACACTGGTCGCCGACAAGCTGCAACTCGATCAGAACGAGCGCGAAGCGGTGGAACACGTAATAACCCAGATGGAAGCCGAGCGCGGGCTCGATCGCGCCGCAGCTATTGCCGACATGCGCTTCAGCTTCATCAACCGCGTGTGCGCCGCCACTGTGGTAAAACCGACAGAAAGCCGTGAGCATGCGCGTAGCGCGCGCATCGACTGCGTGCTCACGGGCCGTTTTACCGCTATTCCCGCTTTCGTGGGCATTATGCTCGCAGTGTTCTGGCTGACCTTCAACGTAATTGGCGCATTCTTTCAAAACGTGCTGGATGTAGCCATAACTGCGCTCGGAAGCTTTGTGGCGGGCCTGATGCAAGCGGCAGACGTAAACGGTACGCTGCAGTCGCTTGTGACCGATGGCGTGTTCGGCGGCGTAGGCAGCGTTCTGTCGTTTCTTCCCATTATCGTCACGCTATTCTTTTTCTTGTCGCTTCTGGAAGACAGCGGCTACATGGCGCGCGTAGCATTTGTTATGGACAAGCTACTACGCAAAATCGGTTTGTCGGGACGCAGCATCGTGCCCATGCTCATTGGCTTCGGATGCAGCGTGCCCGCCGTTATGGCCAGCCGCACGCTGCCAAGCGAGCGCGACCGCAAACTGACCATTCTACTGACGCCATTCATGAGCTGCTCGGCAAAGCTTCCCATTTATGCGTTTCTAACGGCGGCATTCTTCCCCGAACACGGAGCGCTGATTATGGGTGGGCTGTACTTTCTGGGAATTGCCGTTGGTGTGCTGTGTGCGCTTGTGCTGAAGGGCACGTTGTTTAAGGGCGAGGCAGTGCCGTTTGTTATGGAGTTGCCGAACTATCGCATGCCCGGGGCAAAAAACGTGCGCCACCTGTTGTGGGACAAGGCGAAGGACTTCCTACAGCGAGCCTTCACCATTATCTTTCTGGCGACCATCATCATTTGGTTTTTGCAGACGTTCGGCGCAAACCTGAACGTGGTCGCCGACTCGTCGCAGAGTATCTTGGCGAACCTCGCCGGCGTTATTTCGCCGTTGTTCGCGCCGATGGGTCTAGACGACTGGCGTATTTCGACCGCGCTACTGTCAGGCTTCATGGCGAAGGAAAGCGTCGTGTCAACCATATCGGTGCTGTTTGGCAGCACCGACACGCTAGTTGCTTCTCTCTCGGCGCTGTCGGCTTTAGCTCTGCTGGTGTTCTGCCTGCTGTACACACCCTGCGTGGCTGCCATCGCCTCGGTGAAACGCGAGCTGGGTGGCGCATGGGCTGCTTGCATGGTGGTGGCGCAATGCGTGGTGGCATGGGTATGTGCGTACGGCATATACCTTGCCGGCGCGGCGCTCGGCTTCGCGTAGGAGCGTCGCATAGAGTATGTCCCCTTGCGCCTAATTCGCAAAGTGCCAAAACACAAGGGTTGACAGCGGCATTTTCCTTGAAATCCGCCGTCAACCCTTGTGTTTTGGCCACTTTTAGACACTAAATCGCCGTCAACTCCCCTTTTCTGACCACTTTGCTTGAAAGGTGGACAAAGCAGGGAAGTTGACGGCATGGGTATTCATATACAACACGTACCTTATGAGACAACTGCGCCCGATGCAGCTGCTGAGCTTTACGCGAAGTAGTCGACGCCTCCCTCAAACAGCGGCTGATACAAATTGCCCGAAACGTTCTTATACAGGCCATAGCCGCTGCGTTCCGTGTGGCCCATCTTGCCAAGCACGCGCCCGTCAGGGCTGGTGATGCCTTCGATAGCCATCACGCTACCGTTCGGATTCACGGAAAGATCCATTGACGGCTCACCTGCCTGGTCAACGTACTGCGTGGCAATTTGCCCCTTAGCCGCCAGCTCAGCGACCAACTCGGGCGACGCGACGAAGCGCCCTTCGCCATGGCTGATGGCAACGGTGTGAATATCCCCCACCTCGCAGCGCGAAAGCCACGGACTGAGCGTCGTTGCTACACGCGTACGCACAAGACGGCTCTGGTGGCGGCCGATGTTGTTGAACGTCAGCGTAGCGCACTCATCGGTCATGGGAACGATGTCGCCATACGGCACCAATCCCAGCTTTACCAGCGCCTGGAAGCCGTTACATATGCCGAGCATCAAACCGTCGCGGTTCTGCAGCAAGTCGCGCACCGCCTCGGTCACCTCGGGTGCACGGAAGAACGCCGTGATGAACTTCGCCGACCCGTCGGGCTCGTCACCACCGGAAAAACCACCCGGCAGCATGATGATCTGGCTGTTTCCTACTAACTTCACGAATTCCTTCACGCTGTCGGCAACGGCATCGGGCGTGAGGTTGTTGATCACAAACGTTTCGGCTACCGCGCCGGCACGCTCAAAAGCGCGAGCGGTATCGTACTCGCAGTTGGTTCCCGGAAACACCGGAATAACCACACGCGGACGCGCGATCGTACCACCGTAGGTAAGCGGAACAGCGTCGGTAAACGACACTTTCTCAACCGCAGGGGTAGCAGGAGTTTCGTCTGTATCCTTGGTGCGATACGGGAACACACTCTCGATGCCGCTTTCCCATACTTCCTGTAGCCGGACAAGATCGAGCGTCTCAGTTCCAATGGCGAACTCGTATGCCTCGGTGGTTTCACCCACCACGCCGACCGCCACATCGCAGCCAACTTCCGGCACTTCCGCGCCGTCGGCGAGCTCCACCACAAAGCTGCCATAGCTCGGCCCGAACAGCGCGCCACCAAGCGACCCGTATAGCTTCACGCCAAGTCCGTTGCCCACGCACATCTTAAACAGCGCTTCCGCCATGCCGCCGTAACCCGGTGTGGCAACCGCAAGGGCTGCACCGTCACCAATGAGCCCCTCAACGCAATCGAGCACCGCCAGAAGCGAGTCGGTGCGCGGCGTAATGCCGTCGTCCTCGTAGCGCGGTACCACTGCAAGCACGCGCGAACCCGCGCGCTTGAACTCGGGACTCGTCACGCGATCGACCGAACCCACCGCGGTAGCGAAGCTGACAAGCGTTGGCGGCACGTCGAGCTCTTCGAAACTGCCCGACATACTGTCCTTACCACCAATAGCACCCACGCCCAGGTCAACCTGGGCCATGAGCGCGCCCAACACCGCTGCGGCAGGCTTGCCCCACCGGTCGGGGTCGGTGCGCAGCTTCTCGAAGTATTCTTGGAACGTGAGGTAGGCGTCGGCGCGCGCAAATCCGGCGGCAACCAGCTTACACACGCTTTCCAGTACCGCAACGTAGGATCCCACGAATTGGTTCGCCTCGGTGAGGTAGGGATTGAATCCCCACGCCATACCACTGCACGTGGTAGTTTCGCCGAAGACGGGCATCTTGGCTACCATGGCCATGCTTGGCGTAAGCTGGCGAGTGCCACCAAACGGCATGAGTACCGTCGCTGCACCAATGGTCGAGTCGAAACGCTCCACCAGACCCTTGTTCGAGCACACGTTTAGATCGGAGAGCAGCGCTTCCATACGCTCTTGCAACGTGTCGCTTTCCCATGTATGACAATACGAGCCACCTGCTGGCACATGCACAGCCTGATGCTTCGGTGCGCCGTTGCTGGCCAAAAACTCGCGACTGACATCTACAATCACGTCATCATTCCACGTCATGCGCACACGAGGTTCTTCTGTCACGCGCGCGACTACCGTCGCCTCAAGGTTTTCCTCGCGAGCAAAGCCCATGAACGTCTCAACGTCTTCGGGCGCAAGGGCTACTGCCATGCGTTCTTGGCTCTCGGAGATGGCCAGCTCGGTGCCGTCGAGACCGTCGTATTTCTTCGGCACGGCATTTAAGTCGATAAGCAGACCATCGGCCAACTCGCCAATGGCTACCGACACGCCGCCTGCGCCGAAATCGTTGCAACGCTTGATGAGCTCGCAGGCATCCTTGCGACGGAATAGGCGCTGAATCTTGCGCTCAACCGGCGCGTTACCCTTCTGCACTTCGGCACCGCAGGTTTCAAGCGAGCTTGCGCTGTGCGCCTTCGACGAACCAGTGGCACCGCCGATACCGTCGCGTCCCGTGCGTCCGCCCAAAAGCACCACCACATCGCCCGGTGCAGGCGTCTCGCGGCGAACATGATCGGCGGGCGTAGCGCCCACCACTGCGCCGATCTCCATGCGCTTGGCAGCATAGCCCGGGTGGTACAGCTCGTTCACCTGGCCGGTTGCAAGACCTATCTGATTGCCGTAACTGGAATAGCCAGCCGCCGCCGTGGTCACCAGCTTGCGCTGCGGCAGCTTGCCGGGAATCGTCTCGCTTATGGGAGCCAGCGGATTCGCCGCGCCCGTAACACGCATAGCTTGATACACGTAGCTGCGTCCGGAAAGCGGGTCGCGAATGGCACCGCCCACACAGGTGGCTGCGCCACCGAACGGCTCAATCTCGGTGGGATGGTTATGCGTCTCGTTCTTGAATAAGTACAGCCAGTCTTGGTCTTGCCCATCGACATCGACCGTACACTTCACCGTGCAGGCGTTGATTTCTTCCGACTCATCAAGACCGGTCAGGATGCCCTTGGCCTTCAGGTACTTCGCGCCAATGGTTCCCATATCCATAAGACAAATGGGCTTTTCGTCGCGCCCCAGCTCGTGGCGCATGTCCAAATAGCGGTCAAACGCCTGCTGCACCTGGGTATCGTCAATCTGCACATCATCGAGCACCGTACCAAACGTGGTATGACGGCAATGATCCGACCAGTAGGTGTCGATCATCTTGATCTCAGTAATGGTAGGCACGCGTCCCTCGTCAGCAAAGTATTGCTGACAAAACGCGATATCGGCCACATCCATAGCAAGACCGCGCTCGGCAACGAAACGGGCAAGGCCCGCCTCGTCAAGCTCGAGGAACCCTTCGATGCGCTCCACCGGCGCGGGCACGGGCTGAGCAATGCGCAGCGTGTCGGGTTTGTTAAACGACGCCTCGCGCGCTTCGACCGGATTAATCACGTAGTGCTTAATGGCAGCTTTCTCAGTCTCGCAAAGCGGGCCTGCCGACGTAAACCGGTACACCTTGGCACTGCGTACCTCGGGGCGAGCGCCCTGCGTAATGAGCTGAATACACTCGCTGGCCGAGTCGGCTCGTTGATCGAACTGGCCCGGCAGATACTCAACCGCAAACATGACACCGTCAAAAGGTTCGTCAGCGCAGGGGAGTTCGTCGTATACGTTGTCGGATTGAGGCTCGCTGAACACCGTGGGGATACATTGCCTGAACACCTCGTCGGTAATACCCTCGACATCGTAGCGGTTGAACAGGCGCACGTCGACAAGCCGCGACGGATCGTCTAAGATGTCGCGCACCTCAGCGAGCAATTGCCTCGCCTCAACGTCGAACCCGGGCTTTTTCTCAACGAACACTCGAGAAACCATCGGTTCTCCCTTTCCCTTACATAGGCGTATCCGCGCAGGCAACTACTTGTCTGCGGCGTCGTTCTTGTTGTCATCAGGCGTTTCGGAAGTAGAAGCGGCGTGCTTCGTATCCTTTGCCTGTTTTGTATCTTCGGCGCGTTTCGCACTCTCGGCGCGTTTGGCCTCTTCGGCTTCCTTTGCCTCTTGGGCCTGCTGGGCATCCTTGTCAGGAACGTCCTCGCGGTTCTTGCCGAAAAGCCCTTTGCGCTTAGGCAGTTCGGGAACAGCAATGGATTGAGCGAGGAACTGGCTGCGCTCGATCTTCTCGCCGCGAGCCTCAGCAGCGTCGGCTTCCTTCTGCGCCTTTTCCAGTATGCGACGGTCTTTCGCAATCGCGCCCGACATCTGCTGCAGGTAGGCGTTGCGCATTTTGCGGATCTTGGTGAAGTCGAGCACCAGCGCGCCGATAATGCCCGCATACGCAGCAAACAGCAGCGAGTACAGCGCCGGCGTGGGCAGTTTCCCCTGACCAACCCAGGTGCCAATCGTGCAGATGATGGCAACGATAAGCAAGCACCACCATGCGCGGCGGGCTTGTTTGAACTCGTTGGTAGGAGGCGTGTAGTACTTTCGCTCTAGAATGCCCTCGATTTCGCGCACCCGAGCTTTGGTCTGTTTCTCTTCGGCCTTCTGCTTCGGCGTGGCAGCCTTGCCGCCCTTTTTCTTTTTGGAAGTTGATTCAATGCGCACCGAAGAGGCAGCCTTGGTTGTGGGCTTGGCAGACGCTGCGCTCTTGCGCGTTGTTCCCTTGCGCTTGCCCTCGACGGTGTAACGTTCGTTCATGGGGTTTCGCTGTGTCATGGCTCTCCTTGAGTCTGCGAGCGGGTGTGTCTACCGGACGAACTTGCGCCCGGTAATGGTTTCGTAGGCTTGGATGTACTTCTGACTGGTGCGGTCGATAACGTCCTGCGGAAGCCGCGGCGGCTTGGTACCCGACGTCTTATCCCAGTTGGCCGTAAGCCAATCGCGCACGAACTGCTTGTCGAAGCTCGCCTGGCTGCGTCCTTCTTGATAATCGTCGCCCGGCCAGAAGCGAGAAGAATCGGGCGTGAGCACCTCGTCAGCCAAGATGATCTTGCCGTCGATCACGCCGAACTCGAACTTGGTGTCGGCAATGATGATGCCACGCTCGGCGGCATGATCGGCCGCCTTGGAATAAACACCGATGGCCAGATCGCGTAAGCTCGCGGCCGCTTCGTCGCCAATAAGCTGGGCGCAGCGCTCGAAGCTGATATTCTCGTCGTGGTCGCCGATTTCGGCCTTCGTGGACGGCGTAAAAATGGGTTCGGGCAACTTCGACGAGTTCACCAGGCCCTCGGCCAGCTGAATGCCACATACGGTTCCCTGGCGTTCGTATTCCGCCAAACCGCTGCCGGCAAGGTAGCCGCGCACAATACATTCGACGGGGAACATGTCGGCCTTCCTTACCAACATGAAGCGCCCGTCGAGGTACTCGGCGTAGGGCGCAAATTTGCTGGGCAGGTCGGCAACGTCAGCCGAGATGAGGTGATTGTCAACCACACCCGCGAGCAGCTCAAACCAGAAACACGACAGCTGCGTAAGCACCTGACCCTTATAGGGGATCTCGTCTTCTAAAATGTAGTCGAACGCCGAAATGCGATCGGTCGCAACCAGCAACAGCGAATCACCTAAGTCATACAGATCGCGAACCTTGCCCTGCGCATCGGGCTTGATGTCGATTCCCGTCATGTAAGATTCCTTCCTCTTCTCCTCTGTCGGCACGCACCCACATGCAAGCCGCGCCGCTTTTTCGCATCGTAATATTATCTGCTATTTTCCGCCCGTCCACGACGGGGCAATTGGGTTTTTCTGACGCAGCCCCTTCCGCTTGTCCTCACCCTGATAGAGCGGAATATGAATGATAAACGTGGCACCTACGCCCTTCTGTCCTTTCACCTGCACCCAGCCGTTGTGGCGATCGACGATTTCCTTCACCACCGACAACCCGATGCCCAGGCCGCCGCTTTCACGCTGACGGCCCGCATCGGCGCGCCAGAAGCGCGAGAACACCATTTTTGTCTCTTCTGGGGAAAGCCCGATGCCGGTGTCAGCCACAACAATACTGGCCATGAGGTCACCTTTGGAAACCTTTACCGTAATGCAACCACCCTCCGGCGTGTAGCGCACCGCATTTGATATGAGGTTTGCCGTTGCCTGACGAATCATGTCGGCGTCGCCCAGCACGTAAACGCCCTGCTCCAAGTCGGATTCGAAGCGCAGGCCCGAATCGATAACGAATGCCTCGTGCGTGGCGACGATGCCATCTACCAACTCGCCCACGTCAACGACTTCTTTCTTCATGGGCGTCGAGCGGTTCTCCAAGCGAGAGAGCTTCAGAATGGCATCGACCAAGCGGCTTAACCGCTGAACTTCGGAATTCACGGTTTCGAGACGTTCCTCGTCGGCTTCAAATACACCATCGACCATGGCCTCAACTGTCGATTGGATAGCCATGAGCGGTGTGCGCAGCTCGTGAGCAACGTCGGTTGTCAGGCGCCGCTCGAGTTCACGATCTTTCTCCACTGCTTCGGCCATGGCGTCAAACGTTTCGCCGAGGCGGGCTATCTCGTCATCACCATGCAAGCCGGTTCGCGCCGACAAATCACCTTCCTTGATCTCGCGCGCCGTTCGGGCAACCGTATTCACCGGCGACACCAAGTTGCGGGCGAACAGCCATCCGATGCATGTTGCCAAAGCAACAGACAGCAGCGAGGCAAACACCATAGCGCGGTATGAACTGTCGCGGAATTGCTGGTCGGTTTGGCGGATGAGCGTTTCGGAGCCGTACACCCACACGCGCACCGAGCCGATGGCCACACCGTCGACCGTAATGGGAGCGCTGGCGAACTGGCTGCCATGCTGAGACAGACCTAACGGAGCGTCACTGGGAAATGGGTTTACACCCTCGCCTGCCCCGGGGCCTTCTGCTCCGTTGTCCTCGTTCGCGAGAACATCGGAAGAGTCGTACACCACGTTGCCGCCGCGGTTGTCGACAATAGCCACGCCCACGCCACTGTTCAGGCTTTCGGAATAGCGGGCCATGGCGAACACCTGCGGCGAATACAGCGTGCCCGTTTCCTTGTAGACGGCTTCAATGTTGTCGGCCGTTTGGTCGGCGAGCGCCTGCATGTTGTCCTGCGTGTAGGAACGGAAATGCTGGTCCCACACGAAAGACAGCACCCCAATGGCAACCAGCGCCGTCATGACCGCGATAAGCGCGAAGCTTAAAGTTACACGATGCATGTAGGGCAGGTTACTCCACGTACCCCGACGGCGATGCCTGCGGCCCTGCGAAGTGTCGTTGTCTTCGTCTTCAGAATACGAGATGGGCGCCCCTTCGTCGGCACCCATCTCGATAACGATCCGTTCGGTTTCGCCGGTGTCGGCACTGTCTTGCTCGACAGGCTTTTCACCAGATTCTTTGTTGCAATCGGCGCTTTGCTCGCCGCCGCGGTACCGCAACGTGCCCATACGCTACTGCGCGGCCTTCGTGGGGTCTTCGAAGCGATAACCCACGCCATGAACCGTGTGTAGCCATTTGGGGCTACGCGGGTTGTCGCCAATCTTTGCGCGCAGGTTCTTCACGTGGCTGTCGATCGTACGCTCGTAGCCCTCAAAGTCGTAACCGAGCACCTTCTCCACCAACTCCATGCGCGAGTACACGCGACCCGGATAGCGAGACAACGTGGTGAGCAGCTTGAACTCGCTAGCAGTGAGGTCGATTTCGTTGCCGGCGACGAGTACCTTGTGCCCAGACACGTCGATGGTCAGCTCGCCGAATTCCAGCACCTCGCGCTGCGGTTCGGAATCAACATGCACGCGACGCAGCAGCGCGCGGCTGCGAGCCACCAGCTCGCGAGGGCTGAAGGGCTTCACCAGGTAGTCATCGGCACCCAGCTCCAAGCCAATAATGCGGTCTTCAACTTCGCCCTTCGCGGTAAGCATGATGATAGGCACATCGGAATTATCGCGGATGGCGCGGCAAACACGCTCGCCAGGCACACGTGGAAGCATGAGATCGAGAATAACCAGGTCGAAATGGTGCTTCGAGAACTCCTCCAGGGCATCTTGGCCATCGCCGACCGCCGTTACCCAGTAGTTCTCGCGCTCCAGATACGCCGTAACGGCGTCGCGGATGGTCTTCTCGTCTTCAACAAGCAAGATGCGTCGAGTTTCATTTCCCATGAGTTTGCTCCTTAACAGTGCTTTTCGGAACCTTCCTACGCGAAGCGCGCAAGAACCTGATACGCCTTAGTCGTGTTTGCGTTTATTGTAGCAATTGACCACAAGGCGGCTTCCTCCTGCAGGCGAAATGACACAATAAACACCATGGTTACCCGCAGAACGACACACACAACGAACCACCGAGCGCGCGCGGCGAAATCGCGGGGGACGGCAAGCAGGCCCACCGCATCGCGCAGCACGGGAGCCACCCGCCGTTCGGGGGCTGCCTCGCACGTTCCGCATGTGTCGAACATCCCCCATGCGTCGCACGCTTCTCGCGCTGCCCACGAGTCGCACGCGTCACATGCATCGCATTCTCCGAATTTCGCTTCGTCGCGCACGTTCGCGTCGCACCGGAGCCCAACGCAAGCCTCTGCTCCGGCAAAACCGAGCGCACGGGCACCCAAAGCACGCGTTCCTCAAGGTGCGAGCGCTGGGGCGGAGCTTCTAATTACCAGGCGTAACCTGCTTTTGGGAGCGCTGGGTGCAGGAAGCGCCGCTTTGTTGGGCGGTGGCGCCTACTTGGCAGCGAATGCCGGCAAAGACAACGACGAGATGTCGGTGCTCGAAGTTTCCACCGACGCGGTAACTACCACCGATAGCTTTGAGCAGGCGGAATGGGGCGAGCGCATGTCGCTCGCGCACGAGATTGAACTCGATTACGGAACGATGCTCTGGTGCAACGATCCGTCCGTAGCCGTTTGCCTGCTGCCCACCGACAAAGCGCGCCCCCTTGTAAAGATAGGCATTCTGACCTTGGGAAACGGTACGTGCAGCACCGTGCTCGAGCAGGCCGTTGGATCAGATGAGGGCTTCGAAGTATACGACGTTCGCGGAAATTCGAACGGACTGGCATGGGTGGAAGAGAATATCCTCGACAACGTGTGGCGCGTATACACAGCCACACTCGGCGGTTCAATGACGCTCGGTGAACCAACGCTTGCGGCCGAAGGTGGCTCGGATTGGGAAATACCCAGCTTGGCAGCTGTCGGTAACCGCGCGTTTTGGCAAGTGCTTCCCAAGGTTAATGGAGCCATGAGCACGTCTGACTCTACACTGACAAGCGCCCCGTTCGGATCGACGGACACCACGGTTGTCTATACCTCGCACGGACGTATGGCAACGCCACCCTACGCGCTGCAGGACTCACTCGTTATCACGCCGCGAGCCAACGTGTCGTCGATCTACTACCAGCTAACACACATCGACGGAGAAAGCGGTCAGGTACTCGACGCCATGACACTGCCCGGATCGATGAAGCCGCTCGAAGCGGGCTATGGGCAGACAGGCTTCATGTTCACGTTCGACGCCATTTACAACTACGGCGACGGCATTGCGAATTTAGGCACGTACGTGCCGACTGTTTCTGTAGAGCCTCAGCCGGCGGAAGTCGGTAACGAGGACGAGGACAAAGGCGGCAAAAGCAACGGGAACAACGGGGGAAGTGGTGGGAAAGACGCCGATGACACCTCGGAGCCAACCGTCCGAAACAACGATAGCTACAGCGACGTTCCCTGGTTCTGCTTCAACCGCACCCCCACTGCCGCGCCTGCCTGGTGCGGGGGCTACTTCATGGTGAAGTCGACGTCGGCCGTGGTAGGAGTCGACCTTGATGCGAATTGCTACTTCTCGTCAGATGTGGCCAACGGCGCCGACGACTACGGCGAGTACCTTGCTTCAACAGGTGTGCAGCAATCGGTGGTCACGTACACGAACATCGACTACACCCCCATCAGCGGCGACGCACAAAAGCTCTGCCGCGTACGAATATGGAAGCCGCTCGAGAACAGCTGATACGCTACTAAAACAGAGCCTTCCGCCGCTATTGGCCAGCTTCTGTCACACTCATCAAGCATTTATCTCCACGTCAGTCCATTGCTCACAAACTGTCAGAAAATTCGAGAAATGCGCGATTGAGCAAAGTTAGCCGCAGCTTCGGGAACTTTTTTTACGAAATGCGCGATTTGAAGCGCTAAAAAGGGGTAGGAAACGAGCATTACTCTTCTCTTCTTGAGACTGCTCTTACGTTTTCCCTGATCAGAGATGACCGCTTTTGTTTCTGACGATTCGGCGAGCTTTACCGACTCCGCCACATCGTACATTTCGTAAAATAAGTTCCCGAAGCTGCGGCTAACTTTGCTCAATCGCGCATTTCTCGAAAAAAGTTGCAGAAGGCGAGGTTTTCTTTGCCTGAACATACCTGCCCAAACCTTTCGCGGTCAGACACCCAACCAGGCAGCACGGCGTTCGGCATGCTTAACCATTCCTGACTATGGCTTTCGCGGTTCCTTGTGCGAGCAATCCTACATTTCTTGGAATAAGAGATCACTAAGCTTGAACGTAGCAGTGCAGCGTAGTGCACAAAACGGGCGCTCATGTTACCTCGCTGCTCCCCTGTCACTAGCTGACCCGTGGACCAATATAGTGCCAATTGAGTGAACCCTTTGGCACTCGTAACTTGACAATGTCAAATGTAGGTCATAATTGACATTGTCAAATACGAGCGTAGGAAGGGGGTGATCGCGTGGAACATACATCGTTTGCTTTTTATATCGCACTACTGCGAAAACACTTTGTGTCGTATTGCACCGAAAGAATGCGCGACCTTGGAATAACGTACGGTCAGCTGTTCGTCCTGATTTATATAAGCAAGAATAACAACTGCTCTTCCACAGAAATTGCAGAGTACCTTACATTAGACGCAGGACAACTACACCGTATTATGGCGAAGCTCATAGACAAGGAACTCGTTACCCAAAGGAAGAACAGCGACGACAGAAGATTCAACGTTTTAAGCTTGACCAAAAGAGGTATGAACGTAGTTGAGGAGAGTCGTGATCTCTTTCATTCGTGGGATGAAC
Source organism: Adlercreutzia sp. ZJ138 (assembly GCF_011038935.1). NCBI lineage: Bacteria > Bacillati > Actinomycetota > Coriobacteriia > Eggerthellales > Eggerthellaceae > Adlercreutzia > Adlercreutzia sp. ZJ138. The sequence goes on from NZ_JAAKEA010000002.1 coordinate 160,681, forward strand.
TGGTGTTATCCGATATAGATGATGACAGCCGCCGGGAATTGTTAGACCTCATGAAGAATCTGGTTCTCAAAACCAATAAAAAACAGGGAGGAAAGCAACATGGGCAAATTGAACGAGTTTATGGTTCTGTTGACGGGTAACTTCAACAACGTTGAGCAGTTTGAGAGAATGAAGCAAACTCATGCCGATTTCCCTTTCGCAGAGCATGTCAATACGATCTGCAACGAAAAGATCACGAATATGCCGAAGGACTTCAAGGGTCTTTTCATGGTTGAGGAAAGCTACTATACGGCGAACGGAAATACGCACGCCTCACCTCATTTGTTTTTGTTTACCGAAGAAGAGGCTGGAATACAACTGACATCTTACGAACTGCCTGATGGCTATAAGAAAAGTACGTTTACGTATGAAGCACTCACATCGGTTGATTATCACGACTTGAATATATCCGAAAAATTCACGCCGGCGTTGTTTGTTGAAAGCAACGGAGTATGGGAGGGCGGCAGTACAAGCATGTTTTCCCCTACGCTAAAGTTCACTCTGTTTGAACGATTCTCCAAAGATTACTTAGAGGTCAGCGAGAGTATGGAGGTCAAAGGAAAAAAGACTTTCGGATACGACGAACCCATTCTGTATAAGAGAGTTGTTTAAATCCATCGGGCAAACGTGAAGGTAGCACTCCAAAACCCGCCCATGGCAGCCGCCTTTAGACATGCTACACTTCGCAAGAGAAGGCGCCCCGCGCTACCGGGCGACTCCTTCGTTTAGATTTACCCCGCGTGCAGTGCAAATGCCAGCGGGGTTTTCTTTACTCAGAAACCAATCACCCCACCATCTGATAGAAAACCCTGCATGTTTTGCCATGGAGAAGCACTCTAAAAGAGGCCCGTGGCAAATCAGCTTTCTGGAGCGCTTAAAATTGCATCATTTCAATTGTCTCTCCATCTTCTCGTAAACCAGCTTCACGCCGCCTTCGAGATCGATGACGCCATGACCGACGGTCCTGTAGCCCCTGTGCTCGTAGAGACATACTGCCGGAAGCGATGCTTCCAGACACACCGTATCGTGATTAGCTTCGATGAGCTTCTCCAATTGCTCGATTATCTGCGTGCCGCATCCACGCCCTTGCCATGCCGGCAACACGTAGACGCCCGTAATGTGATTTCCGTCGTAGCACCCCGTTCCCACTACTTCACCATTGCCGCCGAGCAGAACACCCATGTGCCCAGATGCGACACCTTCCCGCACGTGTTCAATACAGTGCAAGCTGCAGAAGAATTCGACAACCTCGGCCGGGTAGTACTTCGGATACACGCTTCGGATGGTCGTCTGTAGCACATAGTGGATCGCTTCCGTATGATCGCTCTTGGCAACGATGTATCTCATGAGGTTTCCCTATCCTGTAACGCCAGCAGCTCTGCATGTTGTCCCGAAATCAGAACTTCAAGCGCCCTACTTTCCATTGGTGCCCACACCTTCCCAGCTGCTTACCGCATATTGCAGGAGTCTTTCGTACTCGTCGTTTTCCGCACTCGTATCCTCCGATGCGGCCGCATGGTACACATCGCCCTCCAAAGCCAGCTCGAGCCCTAGTGGAGAGAGCACCATCGCGAGCTTTTCAATGCCTACACCAGGAGCTTGACCGGCCTCAATCAGACGAACGAGCCGCTCGGAAACCCCTGCCATACTCGCCAACTGCTTCTGCGTGAGAGCCAGTGTGTGTCTACGCTCCCTGACGGCAGCAGCAACAGTGTTTATGAAGGTTGTTGCGTTCATGGTTGATCCTCGTGTCCTTCGGATAGAAAACGCTGAGGTAGTATTGTGCCGATTTCAGTTCGGTAAAATAGTGCCTCTACTATAGCGGCATAATTATTCCTATGCAAGTCCTCGATTGACCCCAGAGTAGAATGCGGCTGCTTCCCGTGAGCGTGACTGACAAATCTGAAGACAACAAAGGTTAGCAGATGCGATCCCCTGCCACAGCGACAGCCTTGTCACTGAAGGCGATACCATAACGGAGATTGCCCACACTGTTGACCGCCCACCCGTCGTAGGCACGGTCGGCAACCTGGGCCAAAGCTTCCTTAGCAAGTTCACGCAAGCCCTCTTCGGACAGCGTTTCGGGCCTCGCGTATTTAATCTCGATGGTGATGAGGGGCGCACGCTTAGGATTATCTGGCACAATCTGGATATCAAAACGGCCGCGGCCCGCCTCGCGATTCGACTGCGGCCGTCCATAGTATGGTATCCCAAACAACAACCCTAACACGAGCATGTGGTAGCTGTTTTCATTCACCAGATCGAAGAAACTAGCGGAATCCAGCAAGATGCGCTCGAGCTCTTCTTCCACAAGAGCTTCCTCGCCGCGCATCAGAGCGGCATGAAGGTCGTCCAATCGGTCGCGGCCGCCAGCCATCTCAGCGAAACGCTCGATGACCTCGCCTTGAAACAGCAGGCCAATTTCGCGATTAGGAATACGCAAGGCTCGCAGGATATCTGTGCGATTAGGCGATCCGGTGTCATCGGTGGTTACGTAACCGGCCAAATACAGCATACTCCACAGGGCCCCTTTGCGCAGGCCAACATCGGGAAACACGATACCCAAATCCAGCGGCTCGCGCACAGTGCCACCGGGCTCTAAAAGGCCGTAGAGTTTTCCCAGCAGGCGGTCGTCGGCACTACGAACCATGTCGCCTAAAACCGCATTGCTCGAGGTGTTACCCCAATACACATCGGCTTTACCCCCGCTTCGGAAGTAGTTGAGCGTGCTCCAGGGATTGTACACGTCCGTGTTGCCAAAGCGATAACCATCGTACCAATACCCGGCCTCAGTTACGCAATTCTTGCACCCCAAATACTCGGCCAGGGCATCCACTTCTGCTTGAGTAAAACCGTAGCGCTCATCGGAGGCCGTATCGAGAGCGGTGTTCACCGTCATGTTATTCAAATCTGAAAAGATAGACTCCTTCGTGATGCGCTGCACCCCGGTGAGTACCGCGAATGCTAACGCGTCGTTATCCTTCAGCGCACCGGTGAGCCATCCTTTAAGGAAGCCAACCACTTCTGCATAGTAACCGTAGGTATAACCCGCCATGACGGGCGCGTCATATTCGTCGATGAGCACCACGACACGCCTACCGTGATGCTTAAAGAGCATCTGTGAAAGCGTAGCAAGAGACTTCTGCACTTCCGCATCCTCGCCCTCTCCAGAGGCAAGACGCAAGACCAACTCTTTTTCCACCGCACTCAAACGATCGCTTTCACCCAAGTACTCGTGACGCCGATACTCTGCTGCAATGTTAGCGGCTATCGCCTCTCGTGCATTACTCCATACCTGCTGCTTCACATCGTTAAACGAATAGCGAATGACCGGATAAGCCCCGGCATGAATTTGGTAGCGACCGCTGTCAGCATCCCAAATGGCCAGGTTGCCGAACAATGCCGGAATATCTACGGGCAGCGGATAACCCGGCACCTCAGCTTCAAAGAAGCGTTGCAACATATTCAGGTTCAACGACTTGCCAAAGCGGCGCGGCCGGCAGAACAACGTGACCGACGAACCACTGTCGAGCACATCGGCAATAAGCATCGACTTATCGATAAACACCGAGTTTTCTACCACCGTGGCGAAGTTGCTGTTCCCAATGGGCAACATCTTGCGGCCCGCAAGATCAGAGATACGCACCTTCCCCTTGCGAAATATGCCATCTTTGTATAACCCGCTCGACTCGCCCATGGTTCTACCGCTTTCACCGCATTATCCGTTGATTAAGGCTATTATAGCCGACGACCCATACTGCGCTCTGCGGCGGATTTCGAGACTCGGCCACAACTCGCATCCGGCCAAAGAGGGTTTCGCTGACCACGGGACAACGTGGATAATGGGAACACTATCCGAATTTGCTTCAAAGGGCGGAACCAACGGGGACAATTCGGGACAATGACCTTGTGTCCCCGGTGTCCCGATTCGCCTGTAACCGACAATCGAACTGGAAAACGAGTGCTTAACTAACCACTAGGCTTTATGCATTACACGAACGTCGCGGGTATCCAGAAGCGCGACGGTGTAGACTGCTATCCCGTCAATGTGCACTGCGCCATGATCGTGTGGGACACTATGTGTTCCGTGATGTGCTGGGTGCTTATGATTGAGTACGATTTCTTCTGGTTGTTTACCCTGTTCGGAGTTCTCGAGCCCATTTGGGTCATTAGCGAAGTTATGGCCATTAAGACGGTAGTAAAAACACTTGACGCGAATCGCTTCGGCTTTGAACCAATCGAGTTGTATAGCCCTGGGTTTCTCCAAAGCTGAGACCGTTGGCAAACGTGGATCACTAAAGTGTGGTCTACGTTTGCTTATCAGGCATTACATAGACAGGGAATGGCTCTCAACGTTTATCCACTGAGCAGTTTCTCGGATTCCCACAATAAGCAGTTGGAAGCACTCCAAACCATGCCGGCAGCACGTAGACGCCCGTGAGGTGGTTTCCGTCATAGCACCCATACCCACTACTTCACCATTGTCGCCGTGCAGAACACGCACTAAGCAGCTTCGTACACTACATGACCGAACGTCGCAGGACTCGATAGGTGTTGCCTATTTGAGCTCCACTTTCATCAAAGCAGGCGGACGCTTCGACAAACCCTTCCCTGCGCAAGCGCACGAGCGCACGGTCGGCGGTTTTATCACTACAACCAATGGCTTGGGCGATATCGCGCTTCGTGCACCGCGCCACGCCGTCGGTTGCCGTTAGATTAACAAGATAGTTAAGAATCTGTTGCTGGGAGCGCGTCAGATGCCAAGCTCGTTCCCTTTTCATGTTAGAGTTACGCCCCCTACATTCACACACATTTCAAAACGGTAAATGTCGTATCCCGCTCTGATTCTCGCAAACTAACATTGACGGTTTACGCTTATCGTATAGTTTTTCGCAAACCTTTTGCATATTACAGCTAAGTTCCGCATATGTCTTCTTTTTTCTGCGCGAAGGGGTATTTTTGCGCTACAAATGGGGCTTTCGCGACACGTTTTCTTTCCTCGGGACTTTTTGGCTTCCTTGGTCAGTACCGCTCTGCTTTGTCCCCCCTCCCCTAAATGAAAGTTCAGGAAGAGTGTTTCGGCAACCTGACACATCCATTGCGCATACGCTGCGCCAATCTGACACTTCCACCTTTGGCCGTTGCGCATTCATCCTTGTCAATTCGCCCTTGTCACCTACGCACCCATTGCAGAAAATCAAAGAAACCGCAATGGCGGCCAGCGATGCCGGGCGATGGCGTACAATGAAGGAAAGTACAGACGGCTCATGGAGGACCGCGGATCATGGGAGGTCACCGTGTTTGCTCCAGTTCCCCTGTCCCACCAGCAGTTCTTTCTTTCTGGCAGAACCTCTGCGGAGGCATTTCGCGCCGAAATGGCACTTGTGCGGCTTGAAGATCATCTAGCGTCGTCGTTGTTCGGACGATCCCTCATGCAAACTATCGCACGCATTGAGGCGTATTCGACCGTGCGCGTAGACGGCCTGCAGCCGAGCATGCGCGACTTGGCAGTGTACGACGCCACCGCTAAAAGCCAGCCGCCAAACGCCGCCGTACCTTCTCATGCGACAGCTCAACCCGATGCTTCGGCCTCCATGCAAGCCGAAGCATCGCAAGAGGCGTACCGCTACTTGCAAACGCTGCGTTGGATATCACACACAGTGGAGCCTGGGTTTACGTTCACGCCCGACTTTATTCTCGACGTGCATTCTCGCTGCGTACACGGAAAGCCTGCCGTCGAAACTGGAACACATTTTCGAGGCAACCCCTGTTTGGAGGGCACCCCCGAACGAGCACCCGAAGACGAATGCGAGAGCGACGCCGGAAGTGGCCCTGCATGTTTTCAACCCTCGCTACCTGAAGAAATTACCCCGCTTGTTAACGATCTTTGCGACTTCGTGAACAGCGGCTGCTTCTCCCCCATTGCTCAGGCGAGCTTCATGCATTTTCAATTTGAGGAAATTCGACCGTTCAAAACAGGTCTCGATAGAACGGGCCGCGCGCTTTCGCATGCGCTTTTCTACGCGCGTGGCCTGGTGAAAAGCATCATTGCACCCATCGCCTTGCTGCCTGCCATCAATACTCCTTGTCACGCGAAGCTGCTTTTGCCATACCGTTTCGGCAATTCGATGGACGACCGCGATCGCGCCCTGGCGTTGGACAACTGGGCGCGGTTCTGCGCCGATAGCACCGGTGCCGCCGCAGCGGTTACCGAAAGCTGTATTGCCCATTTCGAGAAATTGAAGGCGGAATGGAGTCGAAAGCTGGGGAAATCGAGTAAGGGATCGGCCGCCGATGCCATCTTGCAACTGCTTGCCGGCTATCCGCTGATCACGGTAGAGTGCGCGTGCAAGCTTACCGGCAAGAGCTTTTCGGCATGCAACGATGCACTCAACAGAATGCATCGTAGCGGCATTGTACAAACGTGCGACGACGCGCGTTCCCCCAGCAGAATCTTCGAAGCGAGCGGCGCTTTCGCCCTCATCGACGGAGCAACAACATCGCTGCTGTCGGCTCATCCTGTTTCGCGCGAACTGTTCGCCGGCAACCAGCCTCGAAACTGACCGGTAAGCGCGATGTTGGCAGCATCAGCAACGCCGCCAACGCCAGTTCTTTACCCTACCTGGCTAAGCGGCGTTGCCTGCAACACCGCGCTTTTGGCTTACTCCGAGCTAAGCGGCGTTATTGGCAGTGCCAGCAACGCCGCCCTCTGCTGCCCTAAGCCAGGCGCTTTGCCAGTGTGGCGATGGCGGGATATAACGCACGGCGCGATCCTGCGGCCACGGCAGCAGCAAACGGGCCCACCCAGCAGGCAAGATGATCGCAACAGAAATCGTCAATTGCACGCTGCTTGAATAAAGCTATATCTTCGTTGCCATCGCACCAGGCGCGCGCTTCCTCGTTTGCCAACATCGCAATGAATTCGAGTTCGATGGCAATATGGTCAGGAAAGTCAATGAACAACTCGGGCATGGCATAGCCGAACTTTGCATAACATGCACGCACCGCACGTTCGGACGGACCACGAAGACGACCTCGCCCGCCTTCCTCATGTGCAGTAAGGAAGAACGACTCGTACGGAGGCGCGAGCACCTTGCCTGGCCCCACGAACAGCCGATTGTACTCGACCTCAAGCGCAAGCCGCGCCTGAGTCAATTCCATGTGCGCAAGCGCGAGCTCTTCGCTCTTGACGGCGGCAAGCGCCTGCACGAGCTCTTCGTCATCACCCGTGTTAATCAGGCTTTCTAACTGATCCGACAGCGCGCCCGACTGCAACTCGCCTGCCAAGCCTTCGGTGGGACGCAACAGGCAGCGCGAAAGCGTTTCAGCAAGCAGCGCAAACGCCTGCGCAGCTTGCGCCTGCGTCTGGTTCTCGTTCGGCGCAACCTGCGGTGGCGTCTGCGTTAACACCTGCGGCGGTACAGCCTGCGGTGGTACCTGTTTCGACACAACCTGCGGTGGTACCTGCGCGCACCGTTCGCTCATGACAATCAACCTTCCTTTCGGCGCCGCACCGCGACGCAACCGACGTAGTCGGCACGACCGATGCGGCGCCATACGTGCGACACCCTTTGCGTGCGCTACGCCTTCTTCACCGACCACCAGTAGTACACGTTCGGTTGTGTTCCCGCTTCTTCGTCGTAGCGTTCGACGTCGTTTTCCGCAATAATCTTCGAAATGGCCGATTCCGGATCGTCTAAGTCGCCCACGGTGATTGCGCGGTTGGGACAGCACAACTCACACATGGTTTTTTCCTCGCCGTTCGACAGGCGGCGAATACACAAATCGCACTTGTCAACCACACCCGCCGTTTCGTCTAAGAAGCGAGCGTCGTAGGGGCACATCTTAATGCACGAGTCGCACCCGATGCAGAGCTCCTTGTCAACGACGACTACGCCGTCATCGCGCTTCCATGTGGCCTCAACCGGACAGGGGTCGATACACGGCGGCTCATCGCAATGCTGGCAGGGCACGGGTCGCCACAGAAACGACACGTTCGGGTAAACGCCCGCGGGCGCATCAAGCGTGGTTTCGCTGGCGTCGTTCAGCACGCGAATGCGCTGCAGGCCATCGGCAACCGCGTTTTCCATCTTGCAACTGACTGTGCAGGTACGACACCCAACGCAACGGTGAAGGTTGATAGCAAAGGCATATTTCGTCATGGCTTATCTCCTTTACGCCTTCTCGATCTCAACAAGATTGTCGTACGGCGCGAAGTTCGTTTCGAAGATCGCGTCCTGAGCTGGGTTGAGCTTCATGTGGAGCAGATCGCGGTAATGACTGTTCTCGGGGAAGTGCTTCGGCCACCAGCCTTGCCGCTGGTTCACGCAGCCTGGCTTCAGCTCTTCGGTCACCAGCGCCTTCACCCGGTACTCGCCGCGATCGTTGAACACTCGCACCACATCGCCAGTCGCGATGCCACGATCCTGCGCGTCGGCGGTAGATATCTCAATCCACGGCTCGGGAATGAGCTCGCCAATCCACGGCAGGTTGACGTGCTGGCTGTGCGTGGTGTACACCGTTCTGGCATTCATGAACGTAAGCGGGAACTTGGCCGCCAATTCCTGACGGTTGCTCTCGGCCGGCTCATAGAACGCGGCCACTTCCTCGCCGAAATCGACCAGGCTGTCGGTGTAGATTTCCAGCTTGCCCGACGGCGTGGCGAAACGCTGCGATTCGAACGGAATATACGGGCTGGGGAAATCGGCTCGTACGACCTGCTTTTCCACAAGCTCATCGAAGTCAATGGCGCGGAATTCCGGCGCGGCGTTCCCTTCGATAACGTACTTGCGCGCCCATTCCTTCGCTTCGTGTTTCCACGACGTGTCGTCTTTGATACCGAAACGCTCGGCTACCATCTGGCCAATCTCGTAATCGCTTTTCGCCTCATACATTGGCGGAATCACCTGCTCGCGCGCCTGTACGTAGAAGTTCGACCAAGCGGTAACTACCTCAAACGGCTCTTCGTAGTACGATGTGGCGGGCAGCACGAGATCGGACATTTCGGCACCAGCGTTTAGGATGTTATCCGTGGTGATAATGAAATCGAGCTGAGGCAAAACCTCTTCGACAAGCTTTCTGCCTTCGGGGCCTTGCGTTCCCCATCCATAGTTGTTGAACCAGATGAGCTTAATGGGATGCGGCTGCTGGCTGGCAACAAGATCCATCCACTGCGTGCCTGGCAGCGCTGTGGCCGCATGGCCTTCGCGTGGCGCCATACCTTCAGGGTTCACGCTGAACAAAACACGCATGAGACCGCCACCCGCCCAGTTGACGCCGGCATATTGCTTGCCCACGTTGCCGGTAATGGCCGCCATCTGAATGGCCGCCCTCGTGGGAAGATGCCCATTCCAGTAGCGGTTGGTTCCCTGGCTGATCTGGATCTTCGCCGGCGTATCCTCGGCGTATGCGCGCGCAAGTTCAACAATGTCGTCAACCGACACTTCACAGATGGCGCTGGCCACTTCGGGCGTGTAGGCGGCAACAGAGTCAACAATCGCCTGGAACGCAGGGCTAGCCGTAAGTTTTTCGCCGCCAACCTCAATTTCGTACGTTCCGGTTATCGCAGCGGTATCGGGAACGTCGCACGCATCGGGCACCTCGCCTTGCACCTGCACCGACGGGTACGCCGGCTTCAAGTCATCAGAGAGGGGAGACACTTTCGCCACGGCGTTTTCCTGCTCGTCCCATACCAGGTAGTCATCGCCGTCTTTCACAAGCTTTCGTGTGGCCGCGTCAACAAGGAACGCACCGTTTGTGTTCGATCGAATGTAATCGGCGTCTATCTTGTTGTCAGCGATAAGGCAGTTCATCATTCCCATCATGAGCGCTGCGTCGGTTCCCGGGCGAATAGGAATCCACACATCAGCTTTCGCCGCCGTGCGCGAGTAACGAGGATCGACCACAATCACACGGGATCCTGCTTCCTGCGCGTCGAAGAGGAAGTGCATTTCTTGTTTGTTGGTTTCTGCGTAGTTGCAGCCGAACATGATGATGGTCTTCGACCCCAACATGTCTTCCCAGTCGGCAGCGTCTTGCTGAACGCCCGTTGTGGGAATCCAGCCCATGTTGCACCCCAAGTCGCCCATGATGCCGAAGTTCGTCCACTGCGTGCCGTCATACGTGCTGGCCATCATTCCCGAGAAGCACTGCGGGACGATGCCGTAATTGCCCGTCATCCCCAGCCATGAGTTAGCGGTAGGTCCGTAGTTCTCGATGTTGTACGTCATCTTTTCGCAGATGAGATCGATGGCCTCTTCCCAGCTGATGCGCTCCCATTCGCCTGAGCCCCGCTCGCCAACGCGTTTCATGGGGTACTTTATGCGATCGGGAGAATACACGCGCTGGAGCGCGTTCGAAATGCCGCACAGGCAAATGCGGTTGTAGTTTTCATCGGGAAAGTCGGCAGGTTCAACCTTTACGATAGTGTCGTCTTTCACGAAAGCGTTAATGCCGCAGCTTCCCACGCAATTCGGCGCACAGGTACACCGACCAACACGATCGTAATCGGGCTGCGCCGTGCCCACCGGCCCCGATTTCCCTAAAGGCGCACCGCCATCTGTGGCTTTCTCTTGCGTAGAACACGCCGTTAGAACCTGCGGCGTAATGGCGGCAACCGCTCCGACGCCCGCAAGTTTCAGAAACGAGCGACGGCTTGTTGAAGGCAGCATGCTTGCCCCTTCGTCGCCCCTACCTGATTCATTTCGCACGTGCGTTTCGCTCCACGGGCGCACCTCGCCTTTTGCTGTAAGACCTCTCGTCATGAAGCTCGCCTCCTTGATCGACTGCCAGCGTTACACAAGGGGCCAGGTTGCAGATATACGCATTCAAGGGAAGCGATTTCCCTGTACAGTAGTAGCGTGATCTGCGATTTGATTGAATTGAACGTCTCCCCTTGCCACGTACAGTATCTAGGCCGGAAAGGCTAACCTCAACAGGTTTTGGGAAATTGGGAAAACCAGCAATGACGGGGGTGCAGCAGGGCGCAGCACCCGTGTCATTGCGCGACGCAAACACCCCCGCATTCAATGCGGGGGCGTGCAGGGGCGTGGGTGTACAGAAGGTATAGGGGTGCAGGAGGCGCGGAAGAGCTCGGAAGAGCGCAGGGGGCGTAGAGCGCGGCAGGGCGCGGCATTTGCCCCCCTGCGATTTATTCTCGCTCGGCTATTTCGCCACGACGGTATGCTTCGAGCAGGCGTTCCAAGTCGGCGATTTGCTGCTTTAACACTGTCCCCGTGTCCGTGTCAGCCACCAGCGTTCGCGCACGCACGCTTTCCACCACACGCCGGGACGAATGGATGTCGAGCATCTTCTCCACCGCCGCTTGCCTCGATTCCAGTGGCTCATGGGCAGCCAGCACGAAACCGTACGAGTTGCTGATCAGCGTGTATCCCGCAATGCCGGTAGTAGGCTGGTAGGCTTTCGAGAAACCGCCATCGATGGTAAGCACACGCCCGCCGCACTTCACCGGGTCTTCGCCGTCCTTCACCTTCACCGGCACGTGTCCGCACACGATACGCGATTGGTCAGGATCAAGCCCGAAGTCTTCAAAGATACCCGCCAGTGCCGACTCGTCTTCCAACAGCGTGTAGAACGGGTTCTTCACTTCCTTGCGCGCCGCCTTATCGGCGATAAGGTACAGCTCAAACGTGGCCATTTTGCTCTTCGCGAACAGGGGCGAGCCCTCCCCCAGCCACAGGTACCACATCAGGTCGCGGCCGCACTTACGCAGTCGCGCGTCGTCGCTGTAGAAACCGATGCGCACCCAGTTCTCCATGGTGTCGTACAGCTCGCGACCTTTCAGTATCTCGCCGAACACGTTTACTTCTTTGAGCGTTCCGTCGGCATTCAGCGGCACGCAGGCGTGGAGCATAAGCGTGTTGTTCTGCACCTTGTACAAGCTGCCAACTTCTAGGAAGAAGCGCATGTGGCGCTGTAGCTTTTCGCAACTTGTAAACGCCTGCTCCAGGCGCTGCATCACGTCTTCTTCTTCGGGGGTGAGCTGATAGGGATTTTCCGGGTCGATTGTGGGGAACACCTTGTCGGTAAGCTCGTGTTCCACGCCGTCAAGAAGCACGGTGCCGCGCTCGTAGTCGATAAGGTGCAGCAGCTTGCGATCTTGCAGCCCAAAGCTTGGATTCTCGTCGATGAGCTGACCTTCCACCTTAAATTGGATAATGGCCATGGCCTTCTGTATTTTGATGTTCAGTTCAAGGTCTTGCGGGCTTAAATCGGGATTGCCCTTTAGGCCGAACGCCACGCACTGGTCGTCGGCGTAGGCGCGCTGCGCGAACTGCGCGAGCGGTAAGATGTTGATGCCGTAGGCGTCTTCCAGAATGGACAGATTGCCGTAGCGCGCGCAGTTGCGCACCACATGCGCGATGCAGCCGCGTTGCCCCAGCGACGCGCCCATCCACACGATGTCGTGATTTCCCCACTGAATGTCGAGCGCATGGTAGCCATAGCCCATCAGCGCGTCCATGATGACGTGCGGAGCCGGCCCGCGGTCGTAGATGTCGCCCACAATGTGCAGGTGGTCGATGGCCAGCTTTTGTATGAGGTTACACAGCGCCTCGATGAGAGCACGCCCGCTATTCGTACGGATGACGGCGCTGATGATGGCTTCGTAGTAGGCTTGCTTGTCGACGCCGTAACGATCTTCGGTCAACAGCTCTTCGATAATGTAGGCGAACTCCGGCGGCAGCGCCTTGCGCACGCGGCTGCGCGTATACTTGCTCGCGGCGCGCCGACACACCTCAACCAAACGGGGAAGCACGACCGAGTACCATCCCTGTATGTCGCTTACCTGGGAAAGCACCAGATCCATGCGCTCGTGCGGATAGTAGATAAGCGAAGCGAGCGATCGCTTTTCCGCTTCGTCAAGCGTGTCGCCGAACACGTCGTCTATCTTCATGCGGATAGACCCCGAACCGTTACGCAAGATATGGGAGAACGCCTCGTATTCGCCATGGATGTCGGAAGCGAAAAATTCGGTTTCCTTAGGCAAGTTCAAAATGGCGCTTAAGTTGATGATTTCCGCCGACGCTTTCGCGGCGGAAGGGAACGACCGGGAAAGAAGCTTAAGGTAGCGCTGTTCCGTTACGTCCATGTTCGTTCTCCTTGAAACGTAGTCGACATGATGTATGTTTGCGCAACACCAATGGGTACCGCCGTGTGGCTTGAGCTGGCGGAATTGATCGGTGCTTGCACTATGGTACCGTTTACGGCACGGCACGGCGAGCAGGGAAACGAAAGTGGCACAATTCGAGCTCCGTAGAGCTCAGGCAAGCTCCGTCATACTTCGTCGTGCTCAAGCGTATTCAGGCGAGCTCCGTTGATTTTCGTCGTGCTCAGGCGAGCGACGCCTTCAGCTCAGCAATGGAGTACAAGCTGCCAAACGCGCAGATGAGCCCGCCGGGCGCGGCAAGTTCGCGCGCACGAGCAAGAGCGCTTGCCATCGTCGGCGCGGTTTCCACCACGGCGGAAACACCTGCTTGTTGCAGCTCGGTGCGCACCGCGCGCGCCAAGTCATCTGCGGGAAGCGCACGAGGGTTGGGCGGGGCGGCACACACGAACGCGTTTGCCAACGGCGCCACCGCGGCAACCATTGCGCGGTAGTCTTTGTCGGCCAGAACACCGCATGCGAACGTCACCTTCCTGCCCGGAAACGCATCCCGCAGCGAATCGGCTAGCACGAAAGCCCCCTGCGGGTTGTGTCCACCGTCGATGACCAGGGTTTGTCCGGCGGGTGCGGTGGCGGGCGAGTCAACGAGCGGCCCGGCGGGCGCGACAACAGACGCAGCAACGGCGAGCGCAGCGGGCGCGTCACCACTCATGTCGGCGGGCGCAACGCCCAACGTTATCACCTCAAAGCGCCCTGGCCATTGCGCAGAAGCGATGCCTACACACAGCGCTTCATCGGAAACGTTCCACCCCCGAGCGCGTAGCGCGGCAACAATTTCGATAACAAGCGCGGCATTTTCCGGCTGATAGCTTCCCAGAAGCTGCGTTGTATACGTGCTACCTTTGTAGCGAAACGCCCGGCGCGCGCCGCAAACAGGTTCAACTTCTAGCTGTGAGAAATCGGGGATACGCACCATGCATCCGCAGCTCGCCGCAACGTGATTGATAACGTCCGCAGCTTCAGGTTCCTGAGGATACGACACTACCGTCGCACCCGACTTCACAATACCCGCCTTCTCACCTGCGATGGCTGCCACCGTGTCGCCCAATAGTGCCGTGTGGTCAAGCCCAATGCGAGCAATCGCGCACACCTCGGGCTGCTCGATCACGTTCGTAGAGTCCAAACGACCGCCAAGCCCCACTTCTACAACGGCAATGTCGCATCCACTGCGCGCAAAATACTCGAACGCCACGGCGGTCATCAACTCGAATTCGGTTGGGTGGTCGCCCGTTTCCGCAGCCATCGCCTCGGCATGGCTGCGCACGAATAGCGTTACCGCACGAAGATTGGCCTCGGATATGCTTTTGCCATTAACGCGGATGCGCTCTTCAAAGCGAATAATATAGGGGCTCGTAAAAAGTCCTGTTCGGAATCCCGCTGCCTGCAACACGCTGGCAAGGTAAGCACAGACCGAGCCTTTTCCGTTCGTGCCCGCAACGTGTACGAACCGCAGGTGCCGCTGCGGATTTCCCATGCGATCCAGCAAGCCGCGAATGCGATCAAGCCCGAGCCTGGACGCCTGCCATCGCGGCTCGTTGATGTACGCAACCGCATCAAAGCCTGCGTTAGGGTTCTCTTCAGCGGGCATTTCTCACGCTCCTGCGGAGAAGTCGAGTGAAGCTTGTGCGGCAGGCTGCTCTTTAGCAGGCTGATCGTCAGCGGACTGTTCGTTAGCGGACTGCTCATCGGTAGGCTGATCAGCTGATTTGCCAGCAGGTTGTCCACCAGCTTCCTGTACCACGCTTTCCGGCGCGCAGCGTGCAGCTTCTTGCGCTTGCTGAAGTGCATGTGCCTCGTCTGACTGGCGAATCAGTTCGCCGAGCGTATGGAAGTCGTCTTCAAGGGCAACGCGTTTGCTACCATCGTACAGCGCCGCCGCCGGATGGAAGATGGGAAAAACCTTGAAACGCCCCGCACGCTGCATGCTGCCGTGCAACCGCGTGATGCCGACTTCGGTTTTCAGGATGAACTTCGTCGCAAAATTTCCCAGCGTTACAATAAACTCCGGATTGATAGAGCGCGTCTGTTCACGCAGGAAGTCGGCGCACAATTGTATTTCCTCGGGGCGAGGGTCGCGGTTTCCCGGGGGCCTGCACTTCAATACGTTCGCGATGAACACGTCTTCGCGGCGCAGCCCCGCAATGGCCAGCAATTCGTTCAGGTACTTTCCCGCAGCGCCCACGAACGGTTCGCCCTGAAGGTCCTCGTTTTTTCCCGGTGCCTCACCAACGATGAGCACACGGGCGTGAGGGTCGCCCGCTCCGAACACCGTCTGCGTGCGGCCGTCGGCCAAGGGGCACCTTCGGCACGCTTCAACCTGCGCGCGGATGCTCTCAAGTGGCAAAGCGGGTTTCGACATGGTGAAACCTCCCCTTATCAGCGCCAGATGCGGGGCAGACGCGAGCAGCCGAAGCCGATGGCCACCTCGTGCGGAATGGTTCCCAAAAGCGTTGCCATCTCGTCGATGGTCACGCAAGCGTCGCCTTGCGAGCCGACGAGCACCACCTCGTCGCCAATCTGCGGGTCGAGCCGCGGCCGCAGTGCCGACGACCTCATGTCCACCTCGAACATACACTGATCCATGCAGATGTTTCCCGCCTGACGGCACAGCCGACCCTCGTACACCACACTCACGCGACTAGAAAGTCCGCGACAGTACCCGTCGGCATATCCGATGGGCAGCGTGCAAATCTTCACGCTGCCGGGACTGCGGTAGTTCAACCCGTAGCTTACGCCTTCACTCATGGGAACCGTACGCACATCGGTAATACGCGCATGCACGCTCATAGCGGGAACAAGATCGACCATCGACCGAGTTTCCCGGCATGAATGGAACCCGTACAGCGAAATACCCAGACGAATCATGTCGAAGAACGAATCAGGGTAGCGCATGCCCGCCGCCGAGTTCGCGCTATGCACGATGCCAGGGTCAATGCCGGCCGCGCGAAGCGCCCCCACCGCTTCGATAAAGCGCTTCAGCTGGATTTGGAAATCGAGCGTTTCTGCATGGTCGGCGGTTGCGAAGTGCGTAAACGTGCCCACCAGGTCGAGCGCGCGATGAAAGCCAACCTGCATCATGAACTCAACCACTTCGTCGTAGCGCACGCCAATGCGGTTCATGCCCGTGTTCACCGCCAGATGAAACGGTGCTCGCAGACCCATGGCATCGGCAGCTTCGGCATACGCGATAGCGAATTCGGGCGTGTACACCGATGGCATAACCTTGTAGCCTAAAAGCAGCGGGATAGCCGTTATCGGAGGCTCCGCCAATACCAGAATCGGCGCGTTCACCAGCGCTTCGCGCAGCTCAATTGCTTCCTGCACCGTAGCCACGCCCAAGTACTCAGCACCGGAATTCAGCGCCGTGCGCGCACAACGAACCGCGCCATGACCGTAGGCGTCGGCCTTCACCACTGCCATCAGCCTGCGACCTGCACCAATGCGCTGCTTGTATGCCATCGCATTGTGGCGAATAGCATTTAAGTCGATTTCAACCCACGACCAGCGCCGGTCGAGCGCAGGGATAGCGCGCAGCTCGTCGGGATCAAACGTCGCCGGCGCCTGGTCGGCATCGGGACGCGCATGATCACGTGCGTACTGAAAGGCGTTGTTCGCCCCCCACGAAGACGCCTCGCCGAACGTGCTCATAGCCGTCTTGTACGCGTCTGGACCTGCGGTGCGATGCATCGAACTTGCCGCCGACTCGAATCCGGCCGGCTTCCTGTTGGCGAATCCTGTGAACCCATTGGGCAAATCGTCTTGTGCCATGGTTGAACCTTCCTTACACATTTTTTGCTCGCGTGTTCGCGCGTTGACGCACTCGCACTCGTTTCGTTACTGCTTCACCGGTCGCCGCGATGACGGTTTCGGAGTACGGAACGCCGCCCCGATACCCTTGTTCTTTGGCTTGTCGGGTAGATGAATGAGCCGCGGCTCGAAATCGAACAGCTCGTCAACCGACACCACCGGATGCACCGTCAAGCATTTGTTCAGACAGGCGTCAGCACACAGGTTGCATTGCACGCAGTCTGACGCCGAGAATTCAAGGTAGCTTCCCACCCCGTCTTCGGGTGCGATGGTGCTTTTCGTCAGCGCACCCGTAGGGCAAAACACTGTGCACATAGTGCAAGCTCGGCACTTTTCTTCGTCGATCTCAACCGAGCCGAACAGCCTCGTTTCGAGCCGGGCTGGTTCGATAGCTTCGGCTGGTTCGATAGCTTCGGTAGTTTCGGTTGCCTCGTGCGCCGCCGCTTCCCCAATGGCATACATGGAATCGAGCAAGCGTCCGCGCCGTTCGGGTGAGAATTGCGGAAGCGAGCCACTTTCGGTTATTTGAAGAAAATCGCGCAGCTTTTCCTGCACCTGGTTCTCGGGGTTCTTCCCCACCAGGTATTTCACTGTTTCAGTGGCCGCATCGGCCGCACGCGTGCCCATGGACGTGAAGAAGCCGCGACGCGATTCGCTGAGCAGTTCCCATTTGTTGTCCACCAGCGCGCAATCGGGAAACTCCGACGTCCGCGAAATGCGAGCCAGACCACCCTGCACGGAAATGAGTTTTGTTGCGGTGCGCACCACTTCGTCGAAGCGCGGCACGCACGAGCGATACTTGCACGTCTTACACACGCCGTCAACCAACACGATATCGCGAACGCCTTCTGAGGCGAGCTCAACCAGCAGGCTTTCTTCGATACGCGCCATACACGGCACTTCGGCATACTTCGCCGGATCACCCACGCCTTTCGACGCAATGCGCGCACAAGCGAACACCGCCACGCCGCCCGTTTCCTCAACTACGATACGCGCGGCGCGCCCCAGCGTCTCATCGTCGGGGAGCAGCGGCACCAATGCCTCAACCGGGCATGCAGTCGTGCATGCTCCACACGACATGCAAGCCGCTGCATCGAATTCGAGCTTGTTTTTTTCGGCGTACACCGCACCTGCCGGACACGCTTCGCTGCATTTATGGCACGAGGAATGACGGTTGCGCACGGCAATGCAGCGGTCTTTCACCGGAAAAACCGCCTTGGTTCCCAGCACCTCTGCAATTTCGACGACATCCGCTAAGGTTGGCATGATGCATTCCCCCGTACCTGCTTGACCGTGGTTTTCGTCTCGCACCGCGCGGAATAAACGCGCGTGCACAGTGTATCGCAAGGGCGGCACGCGTGCGCTGCAACAGGGGCAAACTGCACGCAAGCGCCAGCTCTAGGGTAATACTCAGCGCACCAGAAAAAGCGGCACCCGTTTTGGATGCCGCCTCTTCCCCTTTGGTTCCCGTTCGCTTTACGCAGCGGCAGGGCTTCCGCACTGGTTTTGAGTTAGCGCTTGATGTTGTAGAACGCATCCATGCCAGCATAGCGGGCCGCAGCATCGAGCTCTTCCTCGATGCGCAGCAGCTGATTGTACTTCGCAACGCGGTCGCTTCGGCACGGGGCACCGGTCTTGATCTGGCCGGTGTTGCACGCAACGGACAAGTCGGCAATGGTGGTGTCCTCAGTTTCGCCAGAACGATGGCTCATCACGCACGCGTAACCCGCCTGTTTGGCCATCTCAATAGCTTCCATGGTTTCAGTCAGGCTGCCAATCTGGTTCACCTTAATGAGAATGGCGTTCGCGCAACCCAGCTCGATGCCCTTAGCAAGGCGCTTGCTGTTCGTAACGAACAGGTCGTCGCCTACCAGCTGCACCCTGTCGCCAATGCGGTCGGTCAAAGCCTTCCAGCCATCCCAGTCTTCCTCAGCCATGCCGTCTTCGATTGAGATAATGGGGAACTCGTTCACCAGCGCCTCCCAGTAATCCACCATTTCCTCGCTCGTGAGCTCGCGGCCTTCGCCTGCCAGCACATACTTGCCAGTTTCGGCGTTGTAGAACTCAGTGGAAGCGGGATCCATAGCGAACATGATATCGCTACCCGGCTTGTAGCCTGCGGCCTCGCATGCGCGCACAATGTACTCGAGCGGCTCTTTGTTCGTGGTGAAGTTCGGCGCGAAGCCACCTTCATCGCCCACGCCGCCGCCCAGGCCGGCGTCATGCAGCACCTTCTTCAGCGTGTGGTAGATTTCGGCGCACCAGCGCAGTGCCTCGGCGAAGGTGGGGGCGCCCACCGGCATGATCATGAATTCCTGGAAGTCCACGTTGTTATCGGCATGCACGCCGCCGTTTAAGATGTTCATCATGGGCGTCGGCAGAAGATGCGCCCCAACGCCACCAACATACTTGTACAGCGGCAACGCAGCGGACTCGGCCGATGCACGAGCCACGGCTAACGACGCACCCAGAATGGCATTTGCGCCCAGCGCACCCTTGTTGTCGGTCCCGTCAAGTTCGAGCATGATCGCATCGATGCGACGCTGATCGTCGGCCTCTTCGCCAATGAGCGCATCGGCAATTTCGTTATTCACATGCCCAACGGCATCCAGCGTGCCTTTGCCAAGATAGCGGCTCTTGTCGCAATCGCGCAGCTCAACGGCCTCAAACGCGCCGGTCGATGCGCCAGAGGGAACAGCAGCGCGACCAAACGCGCCATCCTCCAAAACAACCTCCACTTCGACGGTCGGGTTGCCGCGCGAGTCGAGAACCTCGCGACCGTACACATCGATAATGACGCTCATGAGTGCCTCCTAAAGAGAACGTTCGGAATAAACAACTGGAAGAATCATAGCACGACGCAGCCCGAAGCGCCGGAGCACACAGCGTTTTGTACAACTCCGAGCCTTCAAACAGCCGAATGCCCACGGTTCCACGGTTGGACGCGTACTTTCTCAAACATCCGCACCCGGACAATGGGGGTCAGACGTGACAGTAGGGTCAGGGCGGAGTTTTTTGTCACATCTGGCCCCCATTGTCGCGCCCGCGCTCCCCCTCCTTAGAACACCAGCGCAAGCACGATACACGTAAGCAGCCCCGCAATGAGCGCGGCTACGTGGGCGAGCGGAATTGATGAATCGTGAAGGCTTGTGCGCGCAACACCGGGCATGCCATAGCAGCGAGCTTCCATGGCGTGTGCCAGAGAATCGGCACGGCGAAACATACCAACAAACAAAGGGATGAGCACCGTCTGCCACGCACGCAGCTTCTCTTGCAGAGCACCCACATCGAATTTTGCCCCACGTGACAACTGCGCCA
Source organism: Adlercreutzia sp. ZJ138 (assembly GCF_011038935.1). Lineage (NCBI taxonomy): Bacteria > Bacillati > Actinomycetota > Coriobacteriia > Eggerthellales > Eggerthellaceae > Adlercreutzia > Adlercreutzia sp. ZJ138. The sequence goes on from NZ_JAAKEA010000002.1 coordinate 181,028, forward strand.
CACGCACACGCTCAAACTCTTCCGCAGTCACAGGAATGAACCGCAGCGCCAGGCTGAAGATCATCGCCGCATCGTCTATTGGAACACCGAATGATCGAAGTGGCTTCAAAAACGAGTTCAGCGCGTCGGTAAGCTTTGTTGACGTGGTAGTGAAGCACAGCACCAAACTCGCCGCCACCAACAGCACAATGCGCACCGCGTAAAAACAACCACGAGCGAAACCCGCCGGATACCAGCCGAAGTTCCCTACAAGCACAACGGGCTGCCAGTCGGCCAGCACACCCGCAGACACGCCCGCCAGCCCCGATGCGACAACCCGGTCGGTTGCTGCGGATACGTCGAGCGCAAACCCATTGAACAGTACAGTGAACAACACAATTACATACACCGGTACAAGCATGCCCGCGATGCGGCTCACGGGCAACTTTGCCAAAGCGATCGCGCCTGCGAGCAGGAAAAACGCGCACAGCAAGCCTAGCCATGTTTGTATCAGAAACAGCGCAACAGAATAGGCAGCAAGCAGCACCAGCTTCACCCGCGCGTCGAGGGCATGCATCGGTGTTGAACCCGGAATGTATGTCTGCACGCTCAAGCCCATTACAACCTCGCCCGTACGCCTTTGAACCGTCATCCGCCCTTTTCAACGAAGGCAGATTCTAACAGAAAGGGTCCGCCGAAGCGGACCCTTTCTTGTGTTACTTGTGACAGAAACGCCAGAAGCAGCTTACTCGGCCTTCTTTTCCTCGACGGAAGCCTCTTCTGCTTCCTCAGCAGCCTCTTCGGCCTCGGCCGGAGCAGCCTCGGCTTCGACAGCTTCCGCAGCGGCTTCCTCAGCTGGAGCTTCGGTGGCCTCAGCAACCTCGGTGGCTTCCTCGGCAGCAGCCTCTTCGGCCTTATCCTCGGCAGGAGCAACCTTCTTCGGCGTAACTTTCTTAGGAGCAGCCTTCTTGTCGTCCTTCTTCGCAACGGGCTCAGTGCAGAACTCCATGATAACCATGGGAGCATTGTCGCCCTTGCGGTTGCCGAGCTTCATGATGCGGGTGTAGCCGCCATTGCGATCGGCGAACAGACCCTGCTCCACCTTCTCGAAGATCTCGCGCACAAGCTCCTTGTCGCCCATCTTCGCGATAGCCTGACGGCGAGCATGCAGGTCGCCACGCTTGGCAAGCGTGATGATGTGGTCAACGTCGCCGCGGATCTCCTTGGCGCGCGACTCGATCGTCTTAATACGGTCGTTCTTGAACAGCGCGCAAACCAAGCTCTTCTTCATAGCCTTGGTGTGGCTGAAGTCGGTGCCCAGCTTGCGGCCCTTGTAATTGTGCCTCATGATCCTTTATCTCCTAAAGCTTCAAATTGAGGTCCATGGAAATGAGCTTGTCCTTCACTTCCTCAATGGACTTCGCACCAAAGTTGCGTATGTTCAGCAAGTCGTTTTCGGAGAACTCAACGAGCTGGCGCACGGAATGGATGCCGGCGCGCTTCAGGCAGTTGTACGAGCGAACCGACAGATCGAGGTCTTCGATCTGCTTGTCCAGCTCGGCGTTCGACTCCTGGCCTTCGGGAGCGAAGATGGAGGGAATCTCGCCCTCTTCCTCGTCCATCATGTCGGACAGGCTTAGGAACGCGCCCATGTACTGGTTGATGATGTTGGCCGCACGGCACACCGCATCCTTCGGAGACAGCGAACCGTCGGTTTCAACCTCGAGCACCAGCTTGTCGTAGTCGGTGCGCTGACCAACACGCGTGTCGGCAACGTTGAGCGTGCAACGGCGAACCGGCGAGAACAACGAATCCACATGGATGACACCAATGGGATCCTCTGTACGCTTGTTGCGCTCGGCGGAAACGTACCCGCGACCCACACCAATGCGAATGGTCATGTCAAGCTGACCGCCGTCGGCAACCGTAGCGATAACATGGTCGGGGTTCACCAGCGTAAATTCCGTCGGCACCTCAAGGTCAGCGCCAGTAACAACGCAGGGACCTTCGATGGACACATGCGCGGTGGCCTCTTCGATGTCGTCGTTGAGCGCCGAGAATACCAGGCCCTTCACATTCAGCACGATGTCGGTGATGTCTTCGATGACACCTTCGGCCGTGGTGAACTCATGCTGCACGCCAGTGATCTGAATGGCGGTTGCTTTCGCTCCATCCAACGACGACAGCAGCACACGACGCATGCAGTTACCCAGCGTATAACCATAACCGCGCTCGAGTGGCTCGACAATGAAACGAGCTACCGTATCGTTGACTTCTTCCGTTTCTACAGTAGGCCTCATGAACTCTGTCATGCTTTATTAGCCTCCTTACTATGCTGCGATTATTTCGAGTAAAGCTCGACGATAAGCTGTTCGCGAATCTCCAAATCGATCTGATCGCGAGTCGGAAGAGACAGAACGCTGCCCTGCAGCTTTTCGATGTCAACCTCGAGCCAAGCCGGAACCTGGAAACGCTCGTTGGAAACCAAAGCGCTCTTGATGACCAGCAGATCCTTCGACTTCGGCGCAACAGCCACCAAATCGCCAGCCTTCACGCGGAAGGAAGGCACGTCGACACGACGGCCGTTCACGGTAATATGACCGTGAGTGACGATCTGACGAGCTTCCTTACGAGTGCGGGCAAAGCCCAGGCGGAAGATAACGCTGTCAAGACGCGACTCCAGGATAATCATCAGGTTGTCACCCGTGATGCCCGGCATGCGCTTGGCCTTCTCGTAGTAGCCGCGGAACTGCTTCTCGAGCACGCCGTAGATGAACTTCACCTTCTGCTTCTCGCGAAGCTGCATGCCATACTCGGATTCCTTGCGACGCCTTTTCGGCTCGCGCTTGGAGGTTTTATTGCTGCTGTAGCCGAGCACAACCGGATCGAGGCCGAGCTGACGGCAGCGCTTCAGAACCGGAGTTCTATTGATTGCCATGGTTATCGGATCCCTTCTAGTTGCGGCGACGCTTCTTGGGGCGGCAGCCGTTATGCGGAATAGGAGTGCAGTCCTGGATGCTGGCGATCTCGAGGCCAGCAGCCTGAAGCGAGCGAATAGCCGTCTCGCGACCCGAACCGGGGCCCTTCACGTAAACGGCAACCTTCTTCAGACCGTGCTCCATCGCCGTCTTGGCGGCGTTCTCAGCGGCGAGCTGAGCCGCGAACGGCGTGCCCTTACGGGAACCCTTGAAGCCCACCGTGCCGGCGGACTGCCACGTGATCACGTTGCCCTGAGGATCGGTGATGCTCACGATGGTGTTGTTGAACGTAGACTTGATATGCGCAGCGCCAACAGCGATGTTCTTACGCTCGGAGCGCTTGATGCGCGTGCGCACGTTTTTCTTTGCTGCCACTTAAGCTACCTCACTTCTTCTTTCCGCCGATTTGCTTACGGGGACCCTTGCGGGTGCGAGCATTCGTATGGGTGCGCTGGCCGCGAACGGGCAGACCGCGACGATGACGCAGGCCGCGATAGCAACCGATCTCCATGAGACGCTTCACGTTCTGGCTAACCTCGCGATGCAGGTCGCCTTCGTGCTTCACATGCTCTTGGATATAGTCGCGCAGCTTCTGCAGATCGTCTTCCGTAAGATCGCGGACGCGAGTGTCGGGGTTGACACCGGTTTCGGCGAGGATCTTCTTGGAAGTGGTCAGGCCAATGCCGTAAATGTAGGTCAAGCCGACTTCAATGCGCTTGTCGCGAGGAAGGTCGACACCAACAAGACGTGCCATAGGTTATCTCCTCTTTCTTCCTAGCCCTGACGCTGCTTATGACGCGGATTCTCGCAGATGACGAGAACCTTGCCATGGCGTCGGATGATTTTGCACTTGTCGCACATTTTCTTGACCGAAGGGCGTACCTTCATTTTTTCATCCTTTCGGTTATGCGTTTTCCGTCTATCTAAACGCCCAGCCGCTGGCGGTTGTTTTCCTTCATTTCCGCTGCTCCCCACGACTTCACGGCTACAAGCCTGCATCGGGGCGCAGAAAAGACGCTTCGCCCTTGCGGGATCGAAAGCGTCTTCGTGCGCGTGAAACGCGCGTGCTACTTGAACCGGTAGGTGATGCGCCCGCGATTCAAATCGTAAACAGACAACTCTACGGTCACCTTGTCGCCCGGCAGGATCTTAATGTAGTGCATGCGCATCTTGCCGGAAATGTGGGCCAAAATCTTGTGCCCATTCTCAAGTTCGACGTTGAACATCGCGTTCGGCAGCGCTTCAAGCACCGTGCCTTCGAGCTCAATAACATCTTCTTTAGCCAAGGGATCCCTCTTCTTGCGAGTGGTCAGTAAACAGCAAGAATGCATGTTAGCAAAGGAGATTCAATTATGGAAGAGATTTTCGCAAATAAGTGCACAAAACCAGAGAACCGGCGGTGCTGGTTTCAAAGACCTGCTTGTCAGGCCAGCGGTACTAAGGCCGCGCAACCCTCGCTACGCAAGTGCGCCGAAGCGGGATCGCCAGGTATTTGCGCTTGCGTGCCGAGTTAGAGACACGCAGCACCACCGCCTTGTCGGTGTTGACTGCGATACTGTACCAGAAGCACAAGCAGCATGCAAGCACAAACGAGAGAAGTGGGGGTGTGGACAAAAACTTGGACATCTGAGACAAGGAGATGGCCATGTATCACCATCACACCCAAGAGGAAAAGCAAGCTGCAATTGACCTCTACGTGACCAGTGGGCATTCCCCGATAACGGTCA
>NZ_JAAKEA010000032.1:0-17339 GCF_011038935.1 Adlercreutzia sp. ZJ138
AAAAAGAAAACTGGCCAAAAATGGGCGTTAGACGACCGTTTTCTGCACCCAAACCGCCGTCTAACGCCCTTTTGTGTCCACTTTTGCTGATAGAACCGCCGTCAACTCACTCTTTCTGACCACTTTGTTCACAAGGTGGTCAGAAACGGATACTTGGCAGCAAATACTTCACCAACAAGCATCCTGGAAACGCGACGAGGTATCCTTTCACGCAGTCCGCTCATCGACAACGGCAGTTAGCTAAAAGGCGTAGCAAACAGGATATCGAGATCCTATCTCAAACGAGTTCTCTATCCTCGACCCGTATCTAAGTATGTTGGAGTACTGTATCCAATGCACTGAGAACACAAGCGAGGCGCATCGCAAACTTAAGCGAGAAACCTCACACAACTACATAACGAGGGGTATAACATGGCCACTCTTCCGCAAGAAGTGAAGGAACTGTTTGAGAAAGTGCCGGCAGTGGTGTTTTCTACCGCAGACGTCAACGGACAACCTAACACCTCCATCGTGGGAATGAAATGGATCATTGACGACGAAACCATCTATCTGTCTGACCAGTTCTTCAAGAAGACGCTTGTCAACGTTAAAGCTAATGCGAAGGTGTCGGTGGCGTTCTGGGAAGGTCATGACGCTTATCAGATTCATGGCACAGCGCGCTACGTAAACGAAGGTGAAGCCTTCGAAGAGCAGCGAGCGAAAGCGAATGCGCGATTCGCTCAGATAGGTATGCCAATCAAGGCGAAGGGCGGCGTATTCGTGCACGTAGATGCTGTTTACACCTCCGCCGCCGGCGAATTCGCTGGAGATCGGATAGCGTAGGAACCCCTCTCCCCCTCGCGAGCTGGTCGAGGATTCCCTTGCAAAGGTTAGTGAGTTTCACGAAGTTACTTCATGACGCGGCTTGCGGTGTCCGGTGGAAAGGGGTCGTACCATAGTTCCGCAGCGACGGGAACAGTCCAGCGGACTGTTCCCCAAAGCGAGAACTACCGAGCATCAACCCCTTCCCACCGGACACCGCAAGCCAGGGAACGAACCCTCCCGTATCCAAGCGTTTCTACAGCCCGTCGCGCAGGGCTTTGAGCTTCTCGAGTGTAGCTGCATCGATGCGTCCGGCGATGGTGCGCTTTTCGGCGACCTTCGGAGTCTCATCGAGACGTGCGTCGGCGTAGTACATACTCACCTCGTGGCTGAAGCCGTTCGCACTCATGCGATCGACCCCGCCGCCGAACACGGTGTCTTGGATAGTGGCGTCGCTTGACACCACTAAGGTTTCCACACCCCGCTCACGCGCGTCGTGTGCAAGCTTCTCGATCACCTTGTCGGCCGTTTGCCCGGTGGGGCTAAACACAATGCGTACGCCACCAACCGTCTGCGACTTGCGATCAGAAAACTCATTGTCACCGCCGTCGAACACGATGATGGCGCTCGTGTCACGACCAGTGTAGTTCACTACATCGTTAATAAGCCGCTCTCGAGCAATATTGAATGCATCGTCGGTGTAATCGGGATGATCCCTGCTCACCGGCTTGTAGCGGCTACCGGAACGCAACACATTATACCCGTCGACAATAAGCAGCTTTTTGCGAGAACGGACCATAACGCAACCCTTACGAATTCTGGCGCAGCCACTCGTACATGCAGGCGGTTGCCGCCTGTGCCACATTCAATGAAGCCACCTGACCCTCCATAGGCAGCTTCGCCAAAAGATCACTGTGCTGCTGGACGAGTTTCGATACTCCTTCGGATTCGTTACCCATAACAAGCACGATCTTGCCCTTAAGGTTGGTTTTCCATACCGTGTCATGCGCGTACTCGGTGGCAGAACACACCCAAAAGCCCTCTTTTTTGAGACGCTCGAGTGTTTGCACCACGTTTGACACCTGCGCAACCAGCACGTGAGAGATAGCTCCCGCCGAGCTTTTGTATGTGGAAGCCTCAATGCGCGCGCTACGCTTATTGGGAATGACGACGCCACTTGCCCCCACCGCATTTGCGCTGCGTACGATCGCGCCAAGATTGCCCGCATCGGTAATGTGGTCGAGAACTACCAGGAGTGCCCGTCCGTCATGCGCCTCGGCATACTCACTCGCTGCCCGAATCAGGTCACCCACGCCAACGTACGCATAGGGACTCGCCACAGCGATAACTCCCTGATGACTCCCCCGCTTCGACTTCTCGTCAAGTTCGGCGCGTGACACCTTGATAACAGGCGTACCAGCGCGTTTCGCCTTGCGGACAATGTCATCGATCATCCCATCGCGTCGGACGTTGTCGGCCATGAGTACTTTTTCAATCGGCACGTCCGTACGCAGCGCTTCGATGATCGGCCGCTTTCCTTCTATGTAATCAGCCATGAAGTATCCCTATCGCATTCTTCGTGTTTTCCTGCTTGCTCGCCGCATATTATGTCATACTAGCCCGCGTGCCTACGGGCATGCGATGACTTACTTCCTCAAAAGCACGTCATCATCAACCTACTGACGTGCCTGCGAGCATGAGCCACACGAAACCTTAATGGCATTCGGCTCAACAGCACCCGAACAGAACGGAATACCATGACGGAATTCGCCGATCTCGGCCTGTCGAGCAATGCGCTCAAAGCGGTTAAGAAACTGAAATACACCGAGCCAACCCCTGTGCAGGAACGGGCGATACCACTCGTTTTGGAAGGCTACGACATCATCGCGGCAGCAAGCACCGGCACAGGAAAAACTGCAGCCTTCCTGCTTCCCATCTTAAGCACACTACCGAAAGGCAAGCGAGGAAAGCGCGCACCGCGCGTGCTGATCGTAAGCCCCACCCGCGAGCTCACTCAACAGATCTTCAAGACATGCCTTACCATCACAAAGATGACGGGGCATTTCTCCACCGTGGTGTACGGAGGAAGCGCCTATGGCCCACAGATCGATGAGCTACGCCGGGGCACCGACGTACTCATTGCTACCCCGGGCCGGTTGATGGATCTCATGAACAAGGGTCACGTTGACCTGTCCAAGATCGACGTGCTCGTGCTTGACGAAGCCGATCGCATGCTCGACATGGGCTTTTTACCCGATGTGACCACCATCGTAAACGCTACGCCAGAAGATCGGCAAACGCTGCTGTTTAGCGCAACCATCGACGAGTCGATCGAGCGCAACTTAGGGTCGCTTCTGCACAACCCTAAGATGATCGAAGTGTCTAAGCGCGGCGAAACGGCGAAGACGGTGGCGCAGTACGTGCTGCCCATCGAGCACCATCGTAAAGGTGAGCTTTTGCGCGCGCTGCTCACCGAGCGCGATGCAGAACGCGTGATCGTGTTCGCACGCACGAAAATGCGCGCCGAAGAATTCGCCACTATGCTCAACGAGCACGGTTTCAAAGCCGACTCCATTCACTCCGACAAGAGTCAGGGAGCCCGCCGCCGGGCACTCGGGAGTTTTCGCCGCGGAACGTGCAAAGTGCTCGTGGCCACCGACGTGCTGGCGCGCGGCATCGACGTTCCCCAGGTTGACTATGTGGTGAACCTCGATCTGCCCGACATTGTTGAAGATTACGTGCACCGCATCGGCCGCACCGGACGTGCAGGCGAAGACGGTGTGGCTATTTCGTTCTGCACTCGCCAGTCGCGCACCCTGCTTCGACAAATCGAGAAGCTTATCGGCAAAGACATTCCCATTATGCAGCTCGAATCGTTTCAGACCGACCCCACCCTACTCGAAGACGGCACCGGTACTGCAGGCGGCAAGCGCTCACGTAAGAAAGGCGAGCATAGCTGGCGAAAGAAAAAGGGAACAAGCTCGCAAAAGCGGCGCGAAGTACGCGGCGATTCGCGGATCGGCCGAAAGGAATCCGCAGATAAAAAGGGCACGAGGCGTCGTAAGAACACAGGTGTTACAACCGGCAAGCGCACGACCGACACGACGCACTCCTCTACCGCCCGGCGAGCAGTGCGTCGGTAAGCTCACCAAGCGAGGCACACATAATTGCGGGGTGTTCAGCTACCAGCTCATCTGCGCTAAACATACCCCACAGCGCCGCCACAGAAATGCAACCAGCAGCGTTTCCAGCCCGCAAGTCGTAAGGACTGTCACCCACGTACAGACATCGCGCGGGCGACACATCCAAAAGCTCACACCCGCGCAATACCGGACCCGGCGCGGGCTTGTGCTCGGGCCAGTCGTCCGGACCAATGAGCAGATCGAAGAAACGCAGCACGCCGCCGATGCGTGCTCCACGCTCGGCGGTTTCGTGGCGCTTCGACGTGACGATACCCAGTTTCAAGCCAGCGTCACGCATGCGAGCAAGCGCCTCAGCAGTACCAGGAAACGAACGCACCATGGCATCGTGCACGGCGGCGTTATGCACGCGATATGCGTCCATGAGTTCGCGACCGCGCTGCTCATCGCCATCTGCAAAATGGATCAACTGATCGAGCAACGGCGTGCCCACTAAGCGCATCAGCTCGGAGTCTGGTAAATCCTTACCCAGCACATCGTTGACAGCGTAGCGCATCGATACAAGAATAGTTTCGTACGTATCGATGAGTGTTCCATCTAAGTCAAACAGCACGCCTTCGACATCCCTCAGCGTGCGGCTGTACACGTTGACTGCCATCGTTTCCCCTTTTCGCACGCAAGCCCGCCTGCCACATATGACAAGCGGGCTTACATTCGCAACCGCCTCGCTCACTTCTCATCTTGGAAGAGAGCAATCTTGTCCCTCCTGCCTGGAACAGGCAGGAGGGACAAGGCATTTTTGATCAGCATTTTCTAAGCGAAAAGCTCCTTTACGCTCAGGACACTTCCGCGCGTTTTCGCAGCACGGCGCGCTGCAGCAAACACCTCGCCGAGCAAGTCAAGCGACACAGTACGGCGCTCGCCCGTACGGCGACGCTTCAGCTCGATGGTGCCATCTGCCAAGCCACGTTTACCCACCACAACCTGCAACGGCCAACCGATAAGGTCGGCGTCAGCGAACTTCACGCCCGCGCGCTCTTTGCGGTCATCAATGACCACCTCAAATCCCAGGTCGGCCAAGTCGGCAGTGATGCGCTCGGCGGCGGGCTGAACCTCATCGTCGCCCACCGTAAGCGGGATGACGCACACATGCGCCGGCGCCACGGAGAACGGCCACGAAATGCCAGCTTCATCGTTGTGCTGCTCTACGATGGCAGCCATGGTGCGCGATACGCCCACACCGTAGCATCCCATGATAAACGGCTGTTCAGAGCCGTCTTCAGCCATAAAGGTGGCACCCATTGTTTCGGAGTACTTCGTTCCCAGTTGGAACACCTGCGATACCTCGATACCGCGCGCCCCACCAAGCGGCTCACCGCACTGCGGGCAATCATCGCCCGGGGCGACAATGCAAATGTCAGCCCATTCGTCAACCTTAAAATGCACGCCCAACTGAGCACCGACGTAGTGATAGCCATCCTCGTTCGCGCCGACCACCCACTTCGCCACCTGATCCAAGCTAGCATCGGCAATCACGTAGGCAGAATCAGGTAAGCCAACCGGACCCATCGATCCTTTGTGTAAGCCAAACGACTCCATTTCGTCGTCGGTAAGCAGCTCAAATCCACCAGCCACACGTGCTGCCTTGAGCTCGTTGACCTCATGATCGCCTGGCACGAACAGCACGACAAGCTTGCCTTCAGCGTTCTTACCTGACAGGGCCTTTACCGTAGACGACTCGGGAATACCCAAGAATTCTGCAAGCTCTTCGATGGTGTGCACGCCAGGAGTTGCCACCTTCTCAAACGCCACGTCATGCAGCGTGGGATGAGCCGTACAAGCCCCAGCTTCAGTGTTGGCCGCATACCCACATGCGCAGTGCACGAGCTCGGCTTCACCCGCATCGGCAAGCGCCATAAACTCCGTGGTCACCTTGCCACCAATCTGGCCCGGATCAGCCTCAACAGGACGATAGTCCAAATCGCAGCGCTCACAGATACGCCCATAAGCCTCACTCATGGCATCGTAGGTTTCCTGCAGCGACTCCTGCGTGGCGTTGAAGCTGTAAGCGTCCTTCATCAGAAATTCGCGACCGCGCAACAAACCGAAGCGCGGGCGAATCTCATCGCGAAACTTGGTTTGGATCTGATACAACGTACAGGGAAGTTGTTTGTAGGAACGCAGCTCGTTGCGCACAAGCGCGGTAATAAGCTCTTCGTGAGTTGGCCCCAGGCACACCTCGTGGTCATGTCGGTCGCGCAAGCGCATGAGTTCCGGACCGTAGTCATCCCAGCGGCCCGACTCGTGCCACAGCTCAGCAGGCTGCAGTACCGGCATGGTGATCTCCTGCGAGCCAATGGCGTCCATTTCCTCGCGGACAATACTGCTCACCTTTGCGAGTACGCGCTGACCCAAGGGTAAAAAGGTGTACACACCCGACGCGCTTTTCCGGATCATACCCGCACGCAAAAGCAGTCGGTGACTGGCAATGTCAGCGTCGTTCGGATCTTCCTTCAGCGTGGGCGCGTACAGCGCGCTCATGCGCATCACGTTTTTGCTCATAGTTTCGCTACCTCCTCCATCAGCGCGTCAACAATGCCTGATTCTGGCACCTTGCGCACAACGTTTCCATGACTAAACAGCACGCCGCAGCCGTCGCCACATGCCACACCCAAATCGGCATCGGCAGCCTCGCCCGGCCCGTTCACCACGCAGCCCATAACGGCCACGCGCACCGGCTTCGCCACAGACGACAGCCGTTGTTCAACCTGCTTCGCCAAGCTGATAAGATCAACCTGGCAGCGACCACACGTGGGACAGCTGATAATCTCCGGCGTGCGATTTCGCAGCCCCAAGGAACCAAGCAGCGCCCAACAGGCACGAATTTCTTGCACGGGATCGTCGGTAAGCGATATACGCATAGTGTCGCCAATGCCCTGTTCAAGCAGGATACCTAACCCACATGCGCTCTTTATGACACCTTGGAACGCAGTTCCCGCTTCAGTGACGCCAATATGTAGTGGAACGTGAGGTATGGCCGTCGACAGCAATCGGTACGTGTCGACCGTGGCACGCACATCGTGGGCCTTAGCGCTAACCACCACATCATGAAAACCCTTCCGCTCGCAGTACTCCACGTATGCGCACGCCGAGCGTGCAAGCTTCTCGGGCAAAGATAGGTCATCGCGCGCGGCTAAAGACTTGTCAAGCGAGCCAGCGTTTACGCCAATACGAATAGGAATGCCCGCCTCACCTGCGGCGTCAAGCACCGCATCAGTTGCGGCTAAGCCCCCGATGTTTCCGGGATTGATGCGCAGCTTCGCCGCGCCGCGCCGCGCCGCCTCGCATGCGATGTGCGGATCAAAATGCACGTCAGCCACCACGGGAAGCGGCGACGCCTCACATACCGCTTGGAACGCATCGAGGTCGCGTCGGTGAGGCACAGCCATGCGAACCACCTCGCAGCCAGCGTCAGCAAGCGCTTTAATCTGTGCAAGGTTCGCTTGCACGTCAGAGGCTGGAGCATTCAACATGCTCTGCACGACGACGGGTGCGCCGCCACCAAGCGCAACGTTTCCCACCGCAAGTCGGCGTGTGCGCTTATTTGGTAAGACGTCTGCTCGTTCGCGCGCGGGGAAAGGCACGCTGTTTTGTTCGTTCTGTTCGTTTCGCATTCGGCTATTGTACACCCTGCACCTACCAGTTTCCGAACACGAACCGTTGGATATCCTGATTCAGCATAACCACAAACAACAGCAGAAACAGCCCCATGCCAACAAGCGTCATGCAGTTCATCGCTTTCGCAGACACTGCCTTGCCGGTGATCTTCTGATACACCTCAATGACGAAGCGGCCGCCATCGAGCGGAGGAATGGGCAGCAGGTTCATGATGCCAAGCGATACCGAGATCATAGCCATGAACTGCAAAGCGTACACCGCACCAGCTTCAAAATAATTACGCGACAGCACAGCTATACCCACAATGGAGGTGGAATCTGACACAGTTTGAGCAACAGTGGACGGATTGAACAAGCCAATGACCGCCTGTATCACCGCACCAATATACATACAGCCAGCATAGAGTGCTTGCAGCGGACCAACGGTTACGTGCACGATCTCGCCCGTGGCGGTATTCTGCACATCGTAGCCGATCACCGAGAAGATGATCACAAATGCGAGCATAGCGAATAGCAGATTCACCGCGACGCCAGCAAGCAGTATTACCGAGCGCTTCCAAAACGGACAAGCACGGTACTGCTGTGTGTATTCCGACAGGTACAACTCGTGTTCATCGGGCACATCGCGCGGCTCACCCTGCGCCCACGCGCGAACACCCGCGCCGAGCTGCTTTTTGCTGGGATAGGTTTGCGGTGCGCGGTAGGTGTTGTACTCGTCGGTTTTAAGCGGCCCGACAACGCTTCCCCACTCCACCAGTTCCTCGAGTGCTTCATACGCCTCGTCGTCGGTAATACCGCAATCGCGGGCGACGTCTTCCATATTGGCCGTGCCTCGACGGTACAGCGACGCGAGCACCGGCTGTAAGTGCGGACTCATCTCGCCAGGTTCCATGCCACATACACGCGCGTAGCCACCCAGCAGAATGGGCGTGACGCCAAACTTAGTGCCTCCCACCACACGCCCCACATTGGGGCCGGGAAGACCCAACATGAACTCGGTAACCCGCACACCAAACGCGCGCGAGGCAAGATAGTGACCGCCTTCGTGAATAAAAACGAGCAACCCGAGCACAAAAACAGCGCACAGTACGGTAATCAGAACATCCATGGAATTCGCTCTCTCGCAACGGCAGCGTGCGCCCAAACGCGGCACCTACGCCAGCCTATTGGACGAACGCGCACACAATGGGCACGCTTCAACTGTTTTCAGCCGCATTATAGGCGCAGCTGCGCCCCGTTTCCCAAGCAACGGAAAAAGCCCACGGACGTCGCGCAAGTGCACAGACTACACATGCACCTGCAGCACGATCGACACAGAAAAGCAAAACGAGGCCTGCAGCTCATACCAACCGCAGGCCTCGTTTTAAAAGCTATGGCTTTACCTCGCTACTTTTCGGCATCCTCGGTCTTGGATGCCAGAAATGGCATACTTATCGCCTGTGCAGGACACGCATCCACACAAGCACGACACTTGGTACATTCGCTCCAAGCGGCCGCAGAAAGCTCGGGGTGGCGAGGATCAATACTCTCGGGGCACGCTGCACCGCAGAGTCCACACGATACACCTTTGGATGCCTCAAGACATTTGCTGTCATCGATAACGGGTTGAAACGTTTTGTTCCCCTTGCCAACAAGCGACATGAGCGCCCCTAAGGGGCACAAGCTTGTGCACCATTTGCGAAACAAAACCACCTCGGCGATAAGAAGCGCCGGGGCGGCAACAACCATCCATGTCACGTCTCCCGCAGAAAACAGGTTAATGACAAGGAAGATCGTCGCAAACGTGAGACCAATAGGACACACAAGACAAAACACCGGAAACCCGAACAGGAACGTCGAAAGAAGCGCGCTTGCAAGTACCATGTGCCTCGCGTCAGCTTTCGCTCCACGCTTCGCGCCGCACGTTTTCGAGGTACATCCCGCACAGCTGGATACTGGAGTTTCCTTCGGTTCTTCCCCAGTCTCCTCTTTCGCTTTCCCCTTGAAGAAGTCGCGAAGCTTCGAAACCACCGGCACCGGACACACCCAACCACAAAAGGCGCGACCAAACAGCAAGATAAGCACCACCGCAATAGCAAGTGCAATAACTGCGCGAGGAATGAGCGTCTTGGTGGCGAGCATCGTTGCCAAAGCGCCTAGCGGACACAGCATAACCACGTCTTTCCATCCGAATGCGGAAAGAGTGCCCACCGCAAGCGAACTCACCCATGCCACCACAGCGAGAACCACGACACACAGGGGGATGATCACCCGAAGATTCTTCGATTTCACAGCACTTCCCCCGTTCCCTCCGCAGCCTCTACGATGATGGCGCGATGCGTGGCCCCCGCAGAAATGGAGCCCTGCTGAAGCGAGATACACACGCTCTCACATGCACCGCAACCGTTGCACTTGTCTGCGATGACATAGGGGCGATTCGTTTCGTCAAGACCCATTGCCTCGTACGGACAGGCGTCGTAGCAGAAACGGCAACCCGCCATACGATACGCAAGACACTGGTCGGTATACAGGACCGCCTTTCCGATGACGATCTTTCTCGCATCGATACCCTCCAGCATGCCTATGGCACTTGTCGGGCATACCTCAGCGCACAGAGGAATCCCTTTGTTCTCGTCGTAGCACGCCGTACAATAGTTCTCGTCGAAGTTCATGACAGGCGTACGTACGCCCACGATCCCGTCCTCTACATGCTGAGCCTTCACTACCCCACGCGGGCAAACCTCTATACACCGTTCGCATCGTATACACCCGCCCAGCAAGGTGTCCTCATCTTGAGCCCCCGGAGGCCTGACCACAGCCTCGGCGGGCACGAGCTTCAAGACACCCAGGCCAAGCATCGCAATCGCAGCGCCAGTTCCCAAACACAAAGCGCGACGCGACAAACCTAACGTACCCGCTGCAGACGAAGCTTCGGCTTCGGTGCTGCACGACGGCTCGGTTCGAACGCCGTCCACACCGTCGTTATTCATTGGCACCGCTCCTCTCTCTTCGAAGATACTCTTTCTCGTCAAAAACGGTTGCCGCCACTCCTTGCAGCTTTCAAGCGACGGCAACCTCCTTTTAGGGGCCTTCTCCCCCCAACGCCTGGAGGGTACGCTGATCCGCAAACAAACCTGTAGGCAACGCAGCGTTAGGGAAATATTGCCGGTTTGACACGGTCTGCTTCGTAAAACCAGCAGTAATCCTTTGCCCTAGTAGAATATGTAGACCGAAGCGCCCAGCTCGAAGAACAGCACACGGAGACAGATAACGCCCACTACCGCAGCCACAAGGCCAATCAGCGCCCAGATGGTCCAGCTAGCGGCGGTATTCTTCTTCTTACCAAGATACGCGGCAACTACGGGTACCACAGCACCCACGAGCACAATGCCACCCCACACCAGCAATGCGTACTCAGGAGAGAACACGTTCGCAACCGTAGCTGGATCGACCATCTCTCGCATGGGCTCCACGGGGTTGTAGTAGTAGCCCACCGTATCGAACTTCCCGCCGATAGTTGACAAGAAGAACACGTAGGCAAGTGAAGCAACAGCATTCACAACAGAGCCGACCAGCGCAGCCAAACCAAACAGCGCAGGCTTTACACCTTCACCCTTGTCGATCAGGCAGTCAATGGCGATAAAGGTCAGCGGACCGAGAACACAGGCGTTTCCTACCAGACACACCATCCACAGGATGGTATCCCAGGCGGGACGCGATGCCATCATGTAGCTATGAGCCGTGATGGCAGCAGTAGCAAGCGCAACGACAATAGCAGCCACCGCAACCCACGCAGGAACGGCGGCGGCATCCTTACGGACATACGCAAACAGTAACACTATAACGACCACCATCAGGACCACGCAGATGAGCTCCTGAGTGATACCCGATGTCGGGTTGCCAAAGCCGTTGAAGATGCGCTCCCAATGATGCAGGTGGGTAAACACGGCTAGACCACCCACCGCCAACAGAACGACAGACGCCACAAGCGTGGGTATCTGGGCCCTGGGCGCCTCCTTCTTGAGGGCGAACACACCCTGCGTAGCGAGCAGGCCGGCAGACCATGCAATGAACGCCGTGAACAGGATCAAAGGCCAATGCAGTTCCATTACTTACCTCCCTGCCATTTCTTGTTGCGAAGGATATAGGCGATGGAAGGACCATTGCCCACGTCCTTCAGATAGTGGATATCAGACTCGGCGAACTCGCGACAGCTATCGGCCACCGTGGTGTTGTAGCCGCCCCTAAAGCTCATAAACGTAGGATCCGCTTCAGCGTCGCCGAAGAACTTGGCGATACCCACGCACTGACTTACGCACTGAGGCAGGACGCCCTGGGCCACCTGCTGCTCGCACATCGTACACTTCTCCACGACCCCCTCGTCTTCGTTGAGGTAGCGTACGCCGTACGGACAAGCCATGATGCAGAACTGGCAGCCGATGCACTTGGACTTGTCCACCTGCACGGTACCATCCTCAAGCACATGGCTCGCACCCGTAGGACATACCTTCACGCACTCAGGGTTTTCGCAATGCTGGCACTGTAAGGGCAGGTAGTACCATTCCACATCTGGAAACTTGGCACCTTCATACATGGGTGTGGGCCCCACACGTAAAACCTTGTTCCAGAAGCTGCCAATAGGCACATTGTTCACGGTTTTGCAAGCGGCGTTGCAACTCATGCAACCCACGCAGCGGTTCAGATCGATAACGAGCGTGTTGTGGGCCATGATTAGTCCCTCCCTTCATAGGTTCGCTCCCAAGCCTTCAGGCGCGGATCGGTTGCGCTGGTAATAATCGGCGTGCCATCGTTGCCGCAGGGAACGGGGTTGCCAAACGGACTGTTCTCGGGCGTGGCTTTATAGATGTTCACCAAATAGCCGCGCAGCTGCGTAGAGCCGTAGCCGTCGCACTGGGCCCAGGCGTCGACGAGACAGTTGCAACCACAGAGGTCGAAACCGTGGCCAGGCTGATCAAGCTCGGGGAACCACCAGGAGTGTTCAAGGTTCACGCGACCTTCGCCAACATTCGGAGAGACGTCAACGCATTGGCGAATCTTGCCGAAGGGGGTTTCGATCCAGGCCCAGTCACCCTGTTCGAGACCGAGCTTTTCGGCATCGGAGGGGCAGACTTCCATACGCGGCACGGGCCACACTTCACGACACCAAGGCAGCTGCCTGTGCTCGGAGTGGAAGTACACCGGAATACGCCGACCGGTAGAGGCGATAAAGGGATACTTGTCGAACGTGTAACCCTTAATCTTCTCAGCGTTGGGGTTCTCGGGATTATTGCCCTGAACCTCAACGTAGCCGCCGCCGCCATTGGGCGAGGACTTTGGCTCGGCATAGTAGGGCAGTGCGTACTTTATGCCGAATTCCTTGCCGGTACACCGTTCGACATTATGGCGCATCTTTGACTCGAAATTCGTCACCCACACCTCATGGCGAGTGGAGACGGTGTCATAGCCAGGCTTTCCCAGACGCATCCAACCAGTCATGTAACGGCGGTAGCAGCCCCAACCGTTCGGATTCTCCTTACGGGCGTCGAACCAACCATCTTCCAGGAACTTCTTCACGTACTCCTGCCAGGTCATACCCGTAGACTGCACGGCACGGTTCATCAGATACTCTTCCCACTCCCACGGGTCGCCACCATCGTCACGGTTCCAGAACGGAGTGCCGTGAATCTTGTAGAGTTCACAGATCCAATCGTTACCGAAGCGGCACTCACCCAAAGGCTTGATGCAGTTGACATGCGCACCATAGAAACCGTTGGAGCCCTGGGTGCAGCGAGTGGCGAAGGGAATCTCCATCCAGTGCTGTTCGGGCAACAAGATGTCAGCTAATGAAGATATTGGATCCTCCCACAGGTTGGAGTCGACGAAGAAGTCGAGATTCTTCATAGCCTCGAAGTATTCGGAAATATTAGCCTGGTTGAGCACCTGACCGGCTTCAGCCATGGCACCATGGATCTGGAACGGGATTCCATCTTTGATAGCCATACAGACACGGGTCGCATCGGTGTCAAGGCTAGGCCTGTCCTTCAAGCCAAACACTAACTTGATATCGTAGAGAGGCTGCTGACGGGAGGTATCCTTCTTGTACTCACTGTTACGGAGATACTGTCCGACAATGTTTGTGGACTGATCGACATTGATTGAGGGGGCCTTGGTATCAGCACGGTGTCCACCCGGGGTGTCCATAACGCCACGAAGGGTATCGAACGCCTCGATGGGATGCAGCGTCTTTATGGCGTTGCCGGTATGTTCGTGCGTTACAGCGTAGTTGATTGCACCTTGGTACACGCCGGACAGCGGATCATAGCGCTTGGCGAAAGCTGCGTCGAATACTTCAGTGAACTTCTCGGCCGGAATGCCAGTGATCTCGGAAGCGTGCTCGGGGGTAAACTCCTCAGCGTTTTGATAGAGACGCTCGAATACCGTTTCCACCTTCACGGTCCGACCGTCCTTCAGTAATATCTCGGGAATGTCAGCAGAATAGAGGGACGGGTCGGTGGCGTATTCGTTACCCTCAACCGTGGGCATGGCATCCTGATCGGGCAGGAAGGCGGTCAACCCATCACGAGCGCTCACCACGTAGTTACCCGGAACCTCTTCCCATTCGTACTTTTCCCACAGAGACTTCGGCTGCTCGACGTTGTACTTGTCATACTTTGCCTTCTGCATGTACCACTCTGAGCCGGGCACGTACTTCATCTTAAAGGGTGCCTCGCCCTCCCAGAGTCCCGTTTTGGCATCGAGGTAGGTAAAGCGGTCGTTGGCAGCATCCCATACGATGAAGCGCTTTTCACTGCCCTCGCCTTCGACTTTCCAGGGAAGCATGGATGGATCGCAGTCAGATTCCTTTAAGAGCACTGTGGTTTGGCCTTTGGTGTAAGGCGTGGGACCCATATCCTCGGCTACAAGGAATGAACTGTTCGTCCAACGCTTCACGTACCATGAGTCGTAGAGATCGCGGTCAATGATCATCTTGATCCACGCGAGCGCGATAGCTCCATCGGTTCCGGGACGAGGAGCCAAATAGAAGCTACCCGGACGGCTGGCCGCCTCCTTGGCGAGATTGGACATGCGGGCATCGATGTTGATATAACAATCGGCATGGGATGCGTTATCCACAGCTACACGACCGGCGTCGTCATAGTTGGACACCTCAATACCGCTACCCCACTGGATCCACAAGTTCGGGCGCCAGGAGTTCTCAACAAAGTTCATCTGAGTTTTACAGGTATTACGGGTCAGTTCGCTGCGGGGGGCCTTACAGACCTGACCGGGAGTAACCGTTATCTGGGAGTTGTAGAGCGTAGAGAGCGCCGAAAAACCCATGGCGTAAATGCGAGACGTGCCACCGAAGAAGATGTTGGATGAGGGACCGTACTTATCCTCAATCTCAGACATCTTCTCGTCAATGGTCTTCAGGGCCTCATCCCAGGAAATGCGCTTCCAGCCAGGGTTTTCACCCTTGGGGTTGGTACGCATCATGGGGTACTTCAGGCGCGCTGGATGGTATGCAGCCTGCAGCGACGCCTGGCTCTTCGCGCAGCAGTTGCCCATGGAGCCCGAATAGCTGTCATCGCCCTCCACCTTGACAGCTCGCCCGTTTACCACGGTTACGAACACACCACATTCGAACTTGCCGCAACCACGGCACGCAGTTCGAATGACTTTGGTGTCTCCGTTTGCGGCCACCAAATCATTGGAATTGACGTCTGCAAACGCATCGGTTACTTGCGCACCCGTGACAGCAACTGCAGCGGCGGTAATAGCCGTTGCCTTCAGGAAGCTCCTGCGCGACATGCTCAAAGTCTGCGTT
This sequence comes from Adlercreutzia sp. ZJ138, assembly GCF_011038935.1. Classification (NCBI taxonomy): domain Bacteria; kingdom Bacillati; phylum Actinomycetota; class Coriobacteriia; order Eggerthellales; family Eggerthellaceae; genus Adlercreutzia; species Adlercreutzia sp. ZJ138. The sequence continues at coordinate 15,426 of NZ_JAAKEA010000032.1, forward strand.
TTTGTCATAAACCCTCCTTCTTCTCGTCTCGGTTTTTCTGAAGCTCCTGCATCGTAGAAAAACGAAGAAGAGCACCCAACCCACCGCAAGGATGAAGATTTGCCGAGGACAGAGAAAACTTCACACCGCCCGTGTGAGACCCTCTTCACACGGATTGGTGTGACAGATGGTAGAATCTGATTCCGAAATCAGCGAAAGAAGAGGCCCGGAGGGGGTGCGGGAATGATTGCTCGCATTTCTAACACGCTCGAAGAGTCCTTTTCGGGACTCTTCTCCCACCCAAAAGAACTCGGTAGCTGTTTCTTGCTCGCCATCCTCGGGCTCGGTCTCGAGAGCTGTGCTGGACAGTTCAGACAGCTGGTTACTTTCTCCTATGCTCAAGCTCCCTCGTCCGCAGTGGTTCTCTTGGGCCATGGGCTATGCTTAGCAATCGCTGTTTCCGTTTTAATGCTCATGCACAAACGGCGCGCAACCTTCCTTTTCAACAGCAGGCTTTGGCCCGTATTAATCTGCATGGGCTTCTCCTTTGGGCTTTTCTGCTATTTCTCCAACTACCTTCTCACGATATCCATAGAGTGGCTCCCTACTGCTGGATACCTTGTCGCCACCTGTGTGGGATCCTTTTACCTTTTCGTCTGGTATGAACGAATGTTTTCCTTCGGATTGAAAAACACGCTCGTTATTGTGGGTATGAGTCTTGTTGTTCGCGCCGGGCTCCAGCTTCTGCTCCTACTTTTGCAAAACGTCCCAAGCATATTTCTCGTATCGACCATGCCATTGTTGAGTCTTCCCTGTTTTTTGGCGGTCTTTAGTAAGACTCGGGGGGCAACTCCTGGCTACCCCCTTTACTCCGACCAAGATAGCAGCATCCACTCGTCTCAACGCATCGAACACAGCAGCGCAGCTATCGTATCGCTCTTCACCGTCATGGCGCTCCTTCTTTTGCTCAGATTCATTGTCAATGGACAGGTCAACTGGGCAGAAACGACGCCGGAATCCCCCTCCCACAACCATCTACTAATCGCCGCTGTCAACGTTATTGCCGGCGGTACCGCGATCTTTTTCTCCAGGCAACAGATCGGAAAGTCCCTTTTGTTCACGTTCGTGCTGACAACCGTGGCGTTGTCGTGCTTTTCAACCTTTGTCTCCTCCATCGCCACAGAAGGAATCCACCCCATCTACATCCTCGCATCCCAGCTCTCTGTTCGCCTGCAGGATTTCACCATAATCTTCATGGTGTTTGCTTTCTCTAAGAACGGAGAGGCGCGCTACGGCCTCTACGTAGCTTCGAAGATTATCCGTGGAGTCGTCCCCTTCCTCGTACCACTCCTTATGACACTCGCCCAGAACGAGTTTTCCGATTTGAACGCCATCGCAAGCAGCGTCGTGCTCGCAAGCTTGTTTATCGCACTCGGTGTCTTCTTCGCTTGCCTGACAACACCTCCTCCTGTCTCGAAGACAGACGTAAACGAACCTGACCCACCCATCCGCAAACCCTTCAAGGACGCCATCTATACGCTGGCTTTGCGAGGCCATCTCACACCCACCGAGCAAACCGTGCTGGAGTTTATTGCTCGCGGCCAGAACGCCGACAGCGTACGACAGGAGTTGCAGGTTTCGATAAACACCACCAAAACTCATTTCCGTAACATCTACGCCAAGCTAGGAGTCCACTCACAACAAGAGATCATCGCCATGGTGGACGATACTATCGCGAAGAATAAGAGGCCCTTCGCGGTTTTTAGTGGGTAGCACAGGGTGCCAGCTGTGGGAAGTGTAGTTTTCCCAGGTTCAGGTAGATGATGGTCTTGAAGTACTCCAGGTTGCTGAACCCGCGGGCCTGTCTTTTGGCCGATTGGATGATTGAGTTCATACCCTCTAACACGGCATTGGTTAGCCTGTGGTCGAAGTAGT